>DASXTN010000128.1:0-2940 GCA_036505435.1 Thermoanaerobaculia bacterium
GCCGCGATCGCGATCGACGCGGGCACCACGATGCGCGACCGGTACCACGGCTTGTCCCGGAAGGGCAGGCCGAACAGAACGAGCGCGATTCCGATCACCGTCAGCTGTCCCGCTTCGACCCCGAGGTTGAAGGACAGAAGCGCCGGCAGGAACTCCGAGCGCGGCAGGCCGAGCTCGGTCAAGACTCCGGCGAACCCCATCCCGTGGAGCAGGCCGAAGGCGAAGACCAGCGCGATCCGCCAGGGATTCAGATTCGAGGTCGTGACGTTCTCGATCGCCACGTAGACGATCGAGAGCGCGATGAGAGGTTCGACGATCGATCGGGAGACCGAGACCACGCCGTAGATCGTCAGCGCGAGCGTGATCGTGTGTGCGACCGTGAAAGCCGTCACCTGGAGGAGCACCGGCTTCAACCGCGTCGAGAGAAGGAAGATCCCGAGCACGAAGAGGATGTGATCGGCCCCCTTCGGCAGGATGTGCGTGTACCCGAGAGCGAGATAGGTTCGGACGACTCTCGTCCGAGTCGGCGGAACGATCGACGCCGCGAGAGTGAACGGCGTGGAGACCGTCCCATTCTCGAGCCATTGCCGCTCGACGTTTTCCTGGCCCTCGCTCTCGAGCGTGAGCATGTACGTGCCCAGAGGCACCGAGTTGGACCACGTGAACGTCCGGGAGCCGGGCGGGATGCGGCCCGAGAGGACCAGCGTGGCCTCCGCAGCGGCGGCGATCGATGCATCGCTCTCGCCGGGCCTCCGCGAGATCTCGATCCGCGGGATCACTGGACGTCCATCGAAGGCCACGCGCGCTCCGCGACACGCCTCGGCGAGGATTCCGCCGATCTTTTTCTCGAGAGTCGGAGTCATTCCTTCGATGCTCGGCCGGAGTGAGGGCGAGCTCGCGCCAAAGCCGGGGAGCAGGTGTTCGCGATCCAGGACCAGCTCGACGACGTACGTACCGTCTCTGTGGAAAACGGCGTACGTGCGGATCGTCCCGAGCTCGTGGGCGGACGTGATTGCGCCGGCGAAAAGCATTCCGAGACTGAGAAAAAGGACCGGACGGGTGGTCACGGCTTCAATACGGATGGGGCGACGAATCGGATGTCCCTCAACCTGCGCTGGCGAGCCAGGCCAGCGCCATGCCCGCGTCGAGAACGGGAAGCGGCGCTCTCTGAAATCCGACGGGATCACGCGTGGCGATGGCGTCACATCCCGCCGCGACCGCCGACGCCGCGCACACGGCGTCCTCGAAGTCCGGCCATGAAAGCGCGAGTGCTCGTCGGAGGACCGTCTCATCCACGGCCGCTACGCGGAACACGGAAAGGAGGTCCTCCAAGATCTTCTGGGCAAAACGAAGCCCGCGAGCGCGCCGCGCGAGATAGTGAATCGTCGTCAGACCGTGGGCTGGAATGAATCCGATGGCCGCGCCGCGCTCGATCGCTGTCCAAAGAGCCACGGAGGCTACGACGTGGGGTTTTCTCTCGAGGAGCACATCCAGAGCAAGGTTGATGTCCAGGAGAAGCTTCTTCACCGATACTTCTCACTGAGATAACGCCGGTAGTCATCCGCGCCGATACCCTTGAGCGAACCGCGGAGCCGTCGGAGAACCGGCGGCTCATCGGTTGTTTCGGGGGTCCGGGAGACGAGGTCCAGATAAGTCTCGACCATTCGGGAGATCGAGGTCCCGCGCTTCTTCGCCAGGCGCTTCGCTCTCCGGATCACGGCGGAGTCGACGCTGAGTGTCAGTTTCCGAGTAATACGTATGATCGTACCCCACATATACGTATATTGTCGTATCGTCGCGGGGATCGGATCGTCGGTGCTAGTTCTCTCCGCCCGGGACGTTCAGGAGCCGCCGGAAGGGGTCTTTCCAGGGGAAGAGCTGGGCGTAGCGCCAGATCCGATCGGTCAACGGCGGCTTCGCGGCGGGGTTCTTGAAGCACTCGGCGCAGCGGGGGAGCTTCGCGAAGTCGTGCCGCCGGAAGGCGTCCTCGATCGTGTCGAGGAAAGGAGACGCGGCGATCTCCGCGATCGTCTTCGCCCGCACGTTGCCGAGCTTCTGCGTGCCGTCGTAGTCGTAGCAGCAATGCGTGACGTCGCCGTTGCACAGGATGACGAACCACTGGTACGGCGTCCCCTGAAAGCAGCCGTAGTACGCCTGATGGAGCTCGGTGACCTCGGAGGTGTCGAGCCCCTCGCAGGTCTTCTGAACGACGACGGCCTGCAGGTAGCGGTCGAGCCCGAAGAACTCGCGGAAATCACTGACTGACTCGTCGTGCGTCTGGGTCGTGATCATCCGCTGAATCTCGACCGTGATCTTCTTTCCCTTCGACATTTCGAGGAACCGGCGGATGTTGTCGACGACGACGTCGAACTTCCCGCCCTTGCGGACGATCGGGTAGACGTCCGGCTTCAAGGTGTCGATGCAGAGGCGGATCTTCGAGAGCGAGGTCGCGAGGATCTTTCTCGCCCACTCCTCGGTCAAGAGAGTCGCGTTCGTGGAGACGCAGACGCCCGGGAAGAGGTCGATCGCCTCGGGCAGCCGCTTGTAGAGGAAGGGCTCGCCCATCTCGTGCAGGTAGCGCATTTTCAACCCCAGTGACTTCATCTGCCTCGCGACGTCCTCGACCATGTCCCAGGGGGCATCCTCGAAGGGACGCGTGAGCGCGTCCATGGGGCACATGCCGCAGCGCAGGTTGCACCGGCTGGTGAGCTCCAGCATGTACTTCAAGCTCGGAAGGCGCAGCCCCTTCTTTCCGCGGCTCATGGCGAATCCGCTCGGGAAGGTTCGAGCCCGGCCATCGCCGCCAGAACGGGCAGCGCGTTCGCGCGATCGAAGAGGATCATCGTCCGTGCGTTGCACTCGTGGGTGCAGCGGCAGAGCCGCTCCCGTTTGTCGTCGACGAACCGCCCGACGTCGCCGCTCCCGCGGATCTTCGCGAAG
>DASXTN010000129.1:0-6577 GCA_036505435.1 Thermoanaerobaculia bacterium
CCCGAGAACGCGGAAGAAAGAGGGCGACGGGAAGCGTTGCCGCTCCGTATAACGGCCGGGAGGACACTGGAGACGTCGCGGGGACAGGTCTCTGACCTGCACCCGCAGCAGGTAAATACGATGGAGCTCGTTTACAGCGAAAGCCGCGAGCGTCAGGAAGCCCTCGAGCTCTCCGACAACGAGCTTGCCGTGCGCGCCCGGGGGGGCGACATGGTGTCCTTCGAGGCGCTCGTCGTGCGCAAGACCGCGGCCGTCGTCTCGGTGGCCCGGCGCATCGTCGGGGACGGAGAGGACGCACGCGACGTCGCCCAGCTCGTATTCCTTCGTGTCTGGGAGCAGCTCTCCCGCTACGACGAGAAGTTTTCCTTCAACACATGGCTCTACCGGATCGCGACTAACCTCTCGATCGACTTCCTGCGCAGCTCGCGAAGCCGCGAGCGCGCGCATGGGGCAACCCTTTATCTGGTACGCCTCCGCGAAGCCGAGACCTCGGCGCAGACGACGCACGCGTTGGAGAATGGCGAGCTCGCCCGGCTCTTCCAGATGGTCGCCTCGCGCTTGACCGGCAAGCAGAAAGCCGTCTTCGTGCTGAAGGAGATGGAGGACTGCGACACGAAGGAGATCGCCCGCATCTTGAACTGCGGCGAATCCACTGTGCGGAACCACCTTTTCAACGCGAGACGGATCCTGCGGCGCGAGATCGCGAAGATCTGTCCGGGACTCCTCGATCGGAGGCGGTCGTGAACGGCGGCTGCGGCGAGCTCTCTCGGCGGCTTCCCGAGTATCTCGAGGACGCTCTGACCGTCGAGGAAGAGCGCTCGATGCGCGCGCACCTTTCCTCGTGCGACGCCTGCCGGGACGAGATCGGCGCCGTCGAGCCATCTCTCCTCTTCGCTCGAGTCGGCCCGGAGGACGTTACTCCCGAAGACGTCACCCGCGTCCTTGCCGGCGTTCGGGCGGGGATCGTTCTCGCGGAGACCGAACGCAAGCTCGGCCTTGCGCGATCGCGGCGGCGCCGGCGCCTTGCGGGAATGGTGTCGGCCGCGGCGGTTGCGGCGATGACGCTTTTCCTGCCCGGTTCCGGACGGCGTCCGACGGAAACGCCGACGGCGGTCTCGCCGTCGGTCGATCACGCGGCGCCGGGTTTCTCCCCGGCGGCGCGGGGTGAGCGGAGCGGGACGTTTCCCGCGGATGCGACGATCTACGACTGGAACCCGGGCGCCGAGAGCCGGGAGCCGCGGGTGGTCTGGATCGTGGATCGTTCGCTCGACATTTAACATGTCGCGGGGACAGGCCCTGCGGGCCTGCACCCGCAGCAGTTCATAGCGGGGACAGGCCCTGCGGACCTGCACCCGTCGCAGTTCATAGCTCTGAAAGCTCCCGTCAGGGAGCGGGGTTTTTATTCGCGTGAGAAAGAAGAGTTGCTTCGCGGGCCTCGGGGCCTTTTTCCTCTTCGCGGTCGCGCTGTTCGCGGCCGAAGAGGCGGCGGTGAAGGTTTTCATTCTGAAGTACCGCCAGGTCGAGGAAGCGGCTCTCTTGATCCGGCCGCACCTCTCCGCGGCGGGCACTGTGACGCTCACGCCGAGGCTGAAGGCAATCACGATCACCGACCGGGAAGAGAACCTCCGGACGATCGCGAAGGTCATCGCGCAATTCGACACGCCGCCGCGTGGCTTCACGTTCGCGATCAAGCTCGTCCGCGCGCGTGCCGACGTATCGGCCGGTTCGATCGACCAGGAAATCGGAGGGCTCGGTGCGAAGCTCAAGTCTCTCTTCCAGTTCAACGACTACAGCTTGATCGACTCGAGAGTCTTTCCCGCCGTCGAAGGCGGGAACGTGGCCGCGCGCCTGGGCGAAGAGGGCGACGCGTACCTGCTGACCTTCTGGATCGAGTCGGCGGGGTCGAGCGACCAGCTCCTGCTCTCGCCGTTCTCTCTGTCGCGTCTGCGCCGCAACGCGCAGGGACGGATCGTGCCGGTGGCGCTCTACCGCGCGTCGATGCCGGTCACCTTGAACCAGACGCTCGTCGTCGGCGCGTCGAAGGAGGAGGGCTCGAAGAACGCCCTCATTCTCGTCTTGCTCGCGCAGGAGACTCCGCGTGCGGGCGCGGAGAAGGGAACGGAAGGACAGAAGACCGTGGAAAAGAAGCCTTGAGCCCGCAGTTCTCGGTCAAGGCGGGTTGGCCGGACGGCTCGGTCGCCGAGCAGGCGATCCTCGCTCCCGATTCCAGGGCGGCGCGGGCCGAGATCGAGCGGCGCGGCGGGCACGTCTTCGAGGTGCGACGGCATGGGCTCGTGCTGCCGGGCGGCGGCCGCTCCGGGCGCAAAGGCCGCGTCAAAATGGCCGATTTCCTGGTCTTCAACCAGGAAATGATCGCGCTCTTGAAGGCGGGCCTCCCGGTCGTGCGGTCTTTCGAGATCCTGCTCGAACGGCAGGAGAGTCCCGCGCTCCGCGCGGTTCTCGCCGACGTCAAGGATCGCGTCAACGCCGGCGCTTCGATCTCCGAAGCGTTCGCGGAACAGGGGGACATCTTTCCCCGGCTCTACTGGACGTCGCTGAAGGCCGGTGAGAAGTCGGGCGAGATCGAAGGCGTGCTGCGGCGTTATCTGAAATACCAGAAGACCGTCATCTCCATCTCCCGAAAAGTGGTCTCGACGCTCGTGTATCCCGCGATTCTGATGGTTCTCTCCGCGGTGCTCATCGCCGTCCTGATGACCGTCGTGATCCCGAAGTTTCAGGATTTCTTCGCCGACTTCCACGCGGACCTGCCGCTCTTGACGGTCGTCGTCGTGGGTGTGGCGGGCTTCCTGCGCGACAACGTCATCTGGCTTCTTCCGGCGGTCGCCTTCTCGGCGTGGCTCGCGTGGCGATGGGTGCGAACCCCGACGGGCAGGGTGTGGTCCGACCGCCTGCTCTTGAGGCTCCCGTTTCTGGGCGGTCTCTTCCGGCGGTTCGCGATCACCCAGTTCACGAGGAGCCTCGCGACGCTTCTGGGCGGAGGCACGCCGCTCGTGCCGTCGCTGGAGAACGCCGCCGAGGCGATCGGAAACCGCCACATCGCGAAGCGGGTGCGGGACGTCGTTCCGAAGGTCCGCGAAGGGGGCGAGCTCTGGCAGGCCCTCGACTCGATCGGCATGTTCACAAACCTGACGATCGAGATGATCAAGGTCGGGGAAACTTCCGGAGCTCTCGAAGAAATGCTGTCGGCGGTCTCGGACTTCTACGATGAGGAGATCGACTTGCTGCTCGGCCGAGTGATCACGCTCGTCGAGCCGGCGATCCTCGTGATGATGGGGGGCATCATCGTCACGATCCTTCTTTCGGTCTACCTCCCGATTTTCAAGATCATGTCCCAGATTCGAGGCTAGACACGTGGCGAAGCAGTACGTGAACGCTGAGCCGGGCGTTCGGTCCAAGGAAGAGGAAGAAATGCAGGCGATGGCGCTCGCGGACCGCCTCGGTCTGCCATACGTCGACGTTTCGGCGCTCCGCGTCGATCCGGATCTCTTTCGATCGCTCCCGGTCGAGTGGATGCTGCGCTACACCTTCGTCCCCGAGACGCGCACCGATAAGTCGATGACGATCATCTGTGCCGATCCGACGGACGTCGTCAAGTTGGACGAGCTCGAGCTCCTGACCGGGCTGCCGCTCAAGATCAAGGTGGGCAGCCGCGCCGCGATCGCCGATGTCCTCCAGAAGAGCGAGTCCTCCCAGCGGGTCTTAGACGAGGCGACCGAAGAATTCCGGCTTCAGCTCGTCAGCGAGGACGAGGAAGGGGAAGAGACCCTCACGATCGACCGGATCACGCAGGATGCCTCGCCCATTATCAAGCTCGTCGATTCGATCGTGTTCAACGCCATCCAGCGCCGCGCGTCGGATGTGCACATCGAGACGCAGGAGAACGTCGTTCTGATCAAGTACCGCATCGACGGCGTCCTTTACCAGGCGATGGACCCGATCGACAAGCGGCATCACGGCACGATCATCTCGAGGATCAAGGTAATGTCGGAGCTCGACATCGCCGAAAAGCGCATCCCGCAGGACGGCCGATTCAAGCTTCGCGTGCGCGGTCGCACGATCGACTTCCGCGTCTCGATCATGCCAACCGTTCATGGCGAAGACGCCGTCATCCGCATCCTCGACAAGGAATCGGCAAACGCGGAGTTCAAGAGTCTGAACTTGGACGTCCTCGGATTCGACCCCGAGACCAAGAAGAAGGTCCGCAAGTTCATCCGCGAACCGTACGGGATGGTGCTGGTGACCGGTCCGACCGGCTCGGGAAAGACCACGACGCTCTACGCCTGTCTCTCGGAGATCCAGTCGGTCGAGGACAAGATCGTCACGATCGAGGACCCGGTCGAGTACCAGCTTCGCGGCATCACCCAGATCCCGGTCAACGAGAAGAAGGGACTCACGTTTGCGCGAGGCCTGCGGTCGATCTTGCGTCACGACCCGGACAAGATCATGGTCGGGGAGATCCGCGACGAAGACACGGCGCAGATCGCGGTGCAGTCGGCGCTGACCGGTCACCTCGTCTTCACAACCGTTCACGCGAACAACGTCGTGGACGTGCTCGGTCGCTTCTTGAACATGAAGGTCGAGCTCTACAACTTCGTCTCCGCGCTGAACTGTGTGCTCGCGCAGCGCCTCGTACGGAAGATTTGCAGCCATTGCCGCGAGAAGATCGAGGTGCCGCAGCAGACGATTCTGGAGGCGGGGCTCGATCCGGCGAATCTCGACGGACAGATCTTCTACGAAGGGCGGGGCTGCCTCGAGTGCGACGGCACCGGCTTCCACGGGCGCATGGCGATCGCGGAGCTGCTCGACCTCTCCGACCGCATTCGCGGCTTGATCCTCGAACGGCGGCCGGCAGCCGAGATCAAGAAGGCCGCGAAGGAAGAAGGTATGACGTTCCTGCGCGAAGCGGCGCTCGCGAAGGTCTTCGAGGGCTGGACCACCTTGAAGGAGATCAACAAGGTGACGTTCGTCGACTGATGAAGATCCCCTTTCTTGCGCCGGTCGTTCCCTCGCACGTTTTCTGCCTTCTGGCCGAGGGCGTGACCTGGGCGAACGTCCGTCGTGATCCACCCGGTTTCGTGGATTCCCGTCACTTCGCGTATCCACCCAACACTCTCGGAGCGGGAGCGTCCGGGACGCCCCTCTTCTCTCGCGAAGCGGTCGCCGACGTGGTCGAAGCCGCCCGCAAGCTCTCGGGCGGACGCCTTTCGCGTGCGTCGGTCGTCTTTCCCGACTCGTGGGCGCGCATCCTGCCGATCGACTTCGACACGCTGCCCGAGTCGGAAGACGCCGTGCGCGACATGGTGCTCTGGAAACTGAAGAAGCTTCTGCCGGGGATCAGCGAAGAGCTCTCCGTGGATTTCGAGGAGATGCAGCGCAGCGGCGACGGGGAGATCCGGTTGCTCGTCGCGGCGGCGCCCACCGAGACGCTCCGATCGATCGAGCAGGCCTTCGAGAGCGTGGGCGTGCGCGTCGGCACGCTGGCGCCCGCCAGCCTCGTTCTTTTTGAGGGACTCTCATCGATCCTCGGTCCGCTCGCCGGGGGCGACTACGGGCTTCTCCACCGATCCCCCGGCTCCTTGATTTTCGTCATCGCGCGGAACGGCAATCCCGTTTTCTTCCGGCAGCGGCCGGGCGAGGAGGGCGAGGAGGGCCAGGACCAGGAGGTCCGGCTGTCCTTGTCCTATTACCTCGAGAAGCTCCACGGGGCCGGCCTTTCCGCGGTATACGTCCACGATGCCCTTCCGGGCCACGAGCTCGGCGGCGCGTCGGCCCTCCCCGTCAAACCGATCCCGATCTCCGGCAAGCTCTTCTCCGCGGATCAGGCCTTCGACGAACGGGTGGCGGCCCGGCCCGAGCTGCTCCCGGCATTCGCCGCGGTCTACGAGAAGAGATGAACTTCAATTTTGCCCGCCGGCCATTCCGCGACTACCGACCGGTCTATCTGGTGGCGGGCGGCGCTCTCCTCGCCGGCGCAATCCTTTTCGCCGTCAACGCGAGCCTCTACGGACAGTTCCGCCGCGAGGTCGCCGACACCCGCGAGGAGATCGCCTGGCTCGAGCAACGACAGCAACGGGCGACTACAGCCGCCGAAGAGGCTCGCGGCTCCCTCAAGGCTTACGAGATGTCTGCGCTCGCCGGTGAGAGCCGCGGGCTCTTGCGATTGGTCGAGGAACGCCGGTTCTCCTGGATGATTCTCCTCGGCCGCCTCGAACGCGTGCTGCCCCCCGAAGTGCGTCTCTCGCGCCTTCAGCCGAAGTTCATGGAGTCGGGGGAGATCAACATCGACATCGCTCTCATCGGCCGCGGCCCGCAAAGCGTCGTCCGCACTATCGCGGCGCTCTCGCGGTCGCCTCATTTCACAACCGTGGAGCTCAGGTCCGAGTCGCGTCCCGAGAGCAGTCAGGGCGTGCCGGAGGGCCACTCCTTCGCGCTCACGACCGTCTATGGCCCGGGGGCGGTGCGGTGAAGAGACGCGAAAACGTGTGGCGTCGGCGCGCGGGCCTCCTCGTCGTCGCGGGTCTCTTTCTTCTCGCGAACTTCGGATTCCTCCTGGGAT
>DASXTN010000130.1:0-1904 GCA_036505435.1 Thermoanaerobaculia bacterium
CCCCGCGAATCCCGCCGCCGCGCCAACGGCCGGCAACGCCAGGGCGGTCGGGAGGTCCAGGAACCCGACCCAGAAGAGCGACAGGATCGGGTGCGGCTCTCGAGAGAGCAGCTGCACCGCCGCGCGATACGTCGCGAAGAGAAGCGCGAGCGCGAAGGCCCCTCCGGCCAGTCCCTCGAAGAAGGCGTGCAACCAGAAGGGAGCGCGAATCGCCGTCTCGGTCGCGCCCATGCGTCGCATGATGTCGATCTCGTCCTTGTGGAGATCGAGAGCGAGCCGCACAGCCGATGCGACCGATAGGATCGCGGCGAACGTCAATAGAGCGCCGACGAAGATGCCGGCTCCGCGGAGCAGTCGCACTCCGTCGCGGAACTTCTCCGCGAACTCCGTTTCGGATTCCGCAGAGTCGACGCCAGACCAGGCTCGCGCGGCGAGAGCGATATCCCGCGCCGCGCGGGAGGGAGCCGAGGGCTTCAGTGAGATCTCGATCGCCGGCGGAAACGGGGCTTCGCCGAGCTCCGCGATCGCAGCGCCCAACTCCGGATAGGCGCGCCGGAATCGTTCCAGGGCGGCGTCGCTCCCGACGATCGTGATCTTTGCCACACGCGCGTCGCGCCGGAGCCTCGCCGCGATCGCGGGAGCGTCGGCCTCCGGATCGAGCGTCAGGACGGTCGCCGTCGGCTCGCGCGCGGAGCCTGCGAGTCGGCCGAGGTTCCGCGACACGAGGGCAAAGAGCCCCGGCACGTAGAACGCGAGCGCGATCAATGCGACCGCGGCCGCCGTATGGCGGGGCCCGCTTTTCGCGATGGCCCAAGCTTCGCCGAAGAGATAACGGGAGTTCACGGAGACGGAATACAGGAAACGGGAAACTGGAAACGGCCGTTTCGCTTTTCCGTTTTCCGTTTAACGGCTCGCATCATCCCGGCAGAAACGGTGCCTCGCGCGCGAGCGCCTCGCGCGCGACGTCGCGTTCCCTCAGCTTTCCCTTTTCCAGCGTCAGAACCCGTTTCCCCATCCGTCGGATCAGGTCGATGTCGTGAGTCGCGACGAAAACGGTCGCCCCGCGGATGTTGATCTCGGCGAAAAGCTTCATGATCTCTTCCGAGAGGACTGGATCGAGATTTCCGGTCGGCTCGTCGGCGAGGAGGAGCACGGGCTCGTTGACGATGGCGAGCGCGATCGCGGCGCGTTGCTGCTCCCCGCCGGACAGCTCCGGCGGACGTGAGTTCATCCGGTGGTGGAGACCGACGCGCTTCAACGCCTGATAGGCGCGCCGCTTCTGCTCCCCCCGCGAGAGACCGAGCACGCTCTGAACGAAGGACAGATTCTCGAACACCGTCTTTCGTGCGATAAGTTTGAAATCCTGGAAGACGACCCCGAGCGTCCGCCGAAAATAGGGAACCTGCGACTCGGGCAGGACGCCGATGTTGCGGCCGTTGACCAGAATCTGGCCGGAGGTCGGCAGCTCCTCGCGGAAGAGAAGCTTCAAGAGGGTCGACTTGCCCGCGCCGGATGGGCCGGTCAAGAACACGAAGTCGCCGCGCTCGACTGTAAACGTGACGTCGTACAGCGCATGACGAAACGGTCCGAAGTCCTTGCAGACCCGGAAGAGCTGGATCATCGGAGCAGCGTCGGCCCCCCGGTCCTCGGGCGTCATCCGAGCGCGCGTGAGAGCGCTTCGCGCACGCTCGCTGGATCGGCGCGGCCGCCGGTGCGCTTCATCACCTGGCCGACGAACCAGCCGAACGTTTGCGCCTTGCCGGAACGGTAGAGGCTCACTTGCGATGGGTTCTCGCGCACCACCTCGGCGACGACGGCGTCGAGCGCCGCCGTGTCGGAGATCCGGCCGAGGCCGCGCTCGCGAACGATCTCGGCGGCGGACTGGGGCGAGTCGAGCATCGCCG
>DASXTN010000131.1:0-3336 GCA_036505435.1 Thermoanaerobaculia bacterium
GAGAGGTCGGACGCCTCCACCGACTTGGCGAGGTGCGTGACTTCCTCGACCGGGCGCAACGCGCGGTCGAGGACGAACGCGAGGATCGCCGCCGTGCCGAGGAACCCGAAGGCGACGAGACCGACGAGAGCGCGATCGAGCCGGCCGAGTCCCTTGAGCGCTGGCTCGATCGACCGGAAGATCACGAGCGTCGAACCCGAGGCCTTTCCCGTCAGATGGAGGACCAGGAACCGGCAGATCCGGTGCTGCCCGCTGTAGGGCTCGACCGCCGTATATGGGTTTTCGGCGCGGCCCCGATAGGGCTCGAGAGAGACCGAGTGCGCCGGGCGAACCAGGTCGCCCGACACGGCGAGCGGCCGCTCGCCCTGGAAGAGTATCGCCGAGTGATTCTGGAGACGAAACTCGAACACGTTGGCCTCGACCCCTTTGCCGAGCGCTTCCTGGTGACCGAGCCCTCCCATCTCGAAATCCGAGCCCACAGCGATTGCCAGCGTTCGGAGCTCCTCGTCGATGTCGTAAAAGGTCCGGCCACGGATCGCCGTGCGCGTGCCGGCGGCGAGGAGAAGCAGAAGCACCGCGGAGAGGGCTGCCCCCGCGAGCGCGATGCGCGTCCGGGCCTTCCGCGGCCGGAGGACGATCACGTCAGGCGGTATCCCACTCCGCGGACCGTCTCGATGCGAGAAGACGAACCGGGCGCGTCGAGCTTCTTCCTCAGTCGCGCCACCAGAACGTCGATCGTGTTGCTCATCGGCTCCTCGCGCTCGCCCCAGGCCTGCTCGAGAATCTCTTCGCGCGAGAGCACGCCTCCTGCGCGTCGCATGAGCGTTTCCTGGATCGAGAATTCACGCGCGGTCAGAGCGAGCTCTTGCCCGCCGTGGAACACGAGGCGGCGTCCCGGATCGAGCCGAAGATCTCCGCAGACGAGCTCGATCGGAGCTCGCCGCTCATTGCGGCGCATCAGGGCATGCGCGCGGGCCGCCAGGACCTCCAGGTCAAACGGTTTTCCAAGATAGTCATCGGCGCCGTCGGAGAGTCCCTCCACGGTGGAGGCCGGATCGTCCCGCGCCGTCAGCATCAGAATGGACCGGCCGAAGCCGTTGCGCCGCGCTCGGCGGCAGACTTCCAGGCCGTCGCCGTCCGGCAGGCGCCGGTCGAGGACCAAAAGGTCATACTCGTGAAGGGATAGGAGCTCTTCGGCCTCAGAGATGCGGGACGCCTCGTCGCACGCCAGGCCCGCTCGTGTTAACGTTCTCACAACCAGGGAGCGGAGCCGGAGATCGTCTTCGACGACGAGGGCTCTCACGACAACGAACCGTTCACTGCGCGTTCACCGGGCAGATTTTAGTGTCCCGGCCATGAGCCGGAGCCGGACGCGCGCGGCCGCGCTCGCAATCGGCCTTGTCGCGCTCGCCGGCTTCGGCCCTTCCCTTGCCTCGGCACAGTCCGCCCCCCGGATCCGAGAGATCCGGATTCGGAGCGAGAACGTCTTCGAGGACGCGGAGACGAGCCTGCTCGCCCGGGTCGCCGATTCGCTGCACGGGACGACGCGGGAGGAAGTCATCCGGCGGGAGCTGCTCTTTTCCGAAGGAGAGACGCTCGATCCCGAGAGGATTGCCGAGACCGCGAGGAACCTGCGCGGTCTCGGTTTCTTCCGGTCGGTGGACGTCCGCGTCGTGCCCATCACCGACGAAGAGGTCGATGTCGTGGTGACGACCCGGGATGCATGGACGACCGAGCTTTCGGGCTCCCTCGGGCGCATCGGCGGACGGGGCAAGTTCGGCGCGGCGCTCACCGAGGTCAACCTCCTGGGCTTCGGCAAGAAAGTCGCGGTCTCCTTCGCGTCGAACCCCGACCGCACGACGAAAGAGATTCTCTACGGCGACCCACAGTTCCTCGGTCGAGGTCTGTCGCTCGATCTCCTGTACGCGTCTGCAAGCGACGGCGATCGGCGGCGGTTCGTCCTCTCGCGTCGTTTCCGCTCCCTCGATTCGCCCTTCGCCGCGACAGTCGCCCTCGAGGACGTCACGCGGGAGACGCGCGTCTATGACCGCGGCTCGGAGGCGGCGCGCTTCGGCATGGAAACCGCGTTCCTCGAGCTCTCCGCCGGACGACGACTGACCCTCTTCTCGGATCGGCCCGTCGCGCGGCTCTCCGCCGGCTACCGCCGCGAGGAGGCGCATTTCACGCTCGAAGAAGGCGATCCGTCGACGCTGCCCGAGGACCGGCAGTTCGGGTTCTTCTTCGCGCGCCTCGATCTTCTCGATCCCGACTTCGTCGTCGAGCGTGACGTGGCGTTCTTCTCGCGCGACGAGGACTTCGACGTCGGCAGCGCACTGTCCTTCGAGGTCGGCTATTCGGCGCCACTCTTTGGTGCGCAGGAGAGAATCGAGAGCGCGCTGCGACTCGCGCACGGTGTGCGCATTCCGAACGGCTTCGTGCTCGGCTTGCTGACCGGCCGCACGCGGATGCGCGACTCCGCGCTGGAGAATTCGTTGGTCGAGGCGGAGGTCTTCGGCGTCTGGAAGCCGGGGGAGAGCTCGATTCACCGCCTCGTTGCGAACGCGCTCTTCTCGTGGGGCGGTCATCTCGACAAAGAGGTCCAGCTCGCCGCCGATGGCGCGACCGGGCTGCGCGGTTATCGGCTGCACGCTTTCACCGGCGACCGGCGCCTGATCGTCAACCTGGAAGACCGTGTTCGCCTGACCGGGGAGCTGTTTCGGTTGATCCAGCTCGGGGCGGCTGTCTTCGTCGACGCCGGATACGCGTGGCCGAAGGGTGCTGCGCTCGACCTCGCCGACCTGCGCGCGGACGCGGGAGTCGGCCTTCGAGTGGGTCTCCCGCGCGCTTCCCGACACGCGCTCTTTCGCATCGACCTTTCGTATGCGCTGCGACCGGACCTGCTCGGCCGCCGCGGGTGGCTCGTCTCGTTCTCGGGATCTCAGGCGTTCTGAACTGCTTGCGGCCGCGGTTTCGATCGTGGCCCGAGCGTCGTGAACGCCCAATGAACGCCGGTCTATAGTCTCGTTCGCTCGTGACTCTTCCCGCGGGATCCCGTCTGGGTCCCTACGAAATTCTCGCACCGCTGGGCGCGGGCGGCATGGGGGAGGTCTATCGCGCCCGCGACCCGAGGCTCGGCCGCGAGGTCGCGTTGAAGGTGCTTCCGGCGGAGCTTTCGGAGAATCGGGATCGGTTGTCGCGCTTCGAGCAGGAGGCGCGCTCGGCCTCGGCGCTCAATCATCCGAACATCGTCACAATTCACGATATCGGCCGCGCCGACTCGACCTCGTACATCGCGATGGAGCTGGTGGAAGGTCGCACGTTGCGGGAGCTCTCCGC
>DASXTN010000132.1:0-7613 GCA_036505435.1 Thermoanaerobaculia bacterium
ACGCAGCAGGTCTTCGTCTTTTTGCGATCGCTGCTCAAGGTCGGGTATTACGCGGGAGTCTCGGAGGCGTTGACGCGAGTCCCTTCGCCGGAGTACTCGTACGTTCCCGCTCCCGTGGTGGATCTCCCCCTCTCAGTCGACCGTGCTGCCGACGAAGCTCCGATCGAGAGGCCTCCCGGCGCGATCTAAGAGGACGCGATAGACGAACGGCTGCCGACGGAAGCGCATCCCCGCGCCGCGCTCGCGCTCCCACGGTCCCGTGAACCAGGGCAGGAAGCGCAGGTCCTGGAACGAGACGCTCGTCTTACCTTCCGGCTCCGGTCGCACGGTGGCGAGCGGAAACCGGGCGAAGTCCAGGTAGATGCGGACATCCGGCAACTTCTGGGCTTCGGCGAGTGCCGCCGACGCCACCGCCTTGTCGTACCGCTGGATCCGGGCGCGGGAGGGCGGCGGATAGTACTCCGAGAGGCTGGTGAGAACTTCGGAGAGCCGCGTCGGCGGCCGCGGCGAAGGATTCCCTCTTGCGAACGGGCCGATGTCGAAGAATGCAGCGTGGATCTCGTTCCCCCGCTCCGACAGCCCGAGCCAGCGGAACGGCGAAAGGAACTGCGGAAGGACGGCCACACGCGCGGACGCCGGCGGTCCGTCGATACGTTTCCAAACGCGGAGCGCCGCGGCGTGCAGGACCGCACAGAGCGCGACGTACGAGACGAGGAGGAGAGCGCCGATCGACGACAAGAGGCGGCCCTTCGACCGAAAGATCGTCGTGGCGAGCAGGGAGAGCGAAACGATTCCCGTGAAATACGGGTCGAGGATGAAGACCCAGTCCAGAGAATAGCGGCGGCGCGAGAAGGGAATCCAGAACATGATCCCGAAGGAGGTGATCCAGTCGAAGAGAATGTGGGTCGCGATTCCGACCGCCGAAAACACGAACAGCGTCGAAAGCGGCGCGTGCCGCGCATAACGATAGAGGACCTTCGCGAGAACGGCGAGGGCGAGGGCGAAGAATGGCAAGAGCAGGAACGAGTGGGTCCACCCCCGATGGCCCTGGAGATATTCGATCCGTGTGTTCAAGAAGAGAAGGTCGATGTCGGGCAGCATGGCTCCGACGAGACCGAGCACGAGCGCGGCGCGCGCGGTTGGCCGATGCGTGAGTGTACGCGAGAAGACCGAGCCGGCGATCCCGTGGCTCACCGTGTCCATCGACGTGAGAAGCTATCAGCTGCGAGTTTTCAGCTGTCGCGATGACCACCCAGTCTCTCGAAGGCAAGGTGGCGCTGGTGACCGGCGCATCCTCCGGTCTGGGCCGTGCGTTCGCGCTCGCGCTCGCTCGCGCCGGCGTCCGGGTCTTCTTAGTCGCGCGGCGAGAGGAAAAGCTCCGTGAACTCGTGCAAGAGATCTCGGGCGCGGGAGGCGAGGCGGCGTACCACGTTGCCGACGTGCGCGTCACGCCGTCGCTCTTCGACCTCGTCGACGTGCTTCTCGCCCGCTTCAAGCGCGTCGACATTCTGATCAACAACGCCGGCCTGGGCTATCGCGCGCCACTCCTGGAGTTGAGACGCACGGAGATTCTCGAGATGCTCGAGACGGACCTGCATGCCGCGATCTTTCTCTGCCAGGCGGCGCTGAACGCTCTTTTGAGGAGTGCGCCATCCGACATCGTGAACATCTCCTCGATTGCGGGGCTGGAAGGGTTCGCCGAGGGAACGGTCTACTGCGCGGCGAAAGCGGGGCTCGTCGGATTCACGCGCGGCCTCGCCCAGGAGCTCAAGCCGGCGAACATCCGGGTCACCGCGATCTGCGCCGGCTCGATCGACACGGCGTTCTTCGAGCGGTTCCGGCCGACGGTGGAACCCTCCCGGCGGCTCACCGTCGAGGATGCGGTTCGGGCTTTGAAGTACATCCTCACGTCTCCGCCGAACGTGCTGCACGGAGAGATCGTGCTGAGGCCGAGGATTGTCTAGTCCCAAGTTCCGGCGAGACGACGCCTTTCCCCTTGTCCGCGAGGAGGAAAGGAGAGGCCGTTCGTATAATCCTTTCAGCTCATGCGCTCGGTGCTGCTGGTAGACAACCGGGGTCTCTTTCGGGACATCGCCCGCGCCGTCACGCGTCGGACGAACTGCCGCGTGCTGACGGCGGCGAGCGGCGCGGAGGCGCTCGCCGTCGCGCGGCGCGAGAAGCCGGATCTCGTTTTCATGGACGCGGAGATGGAAGGGATGACCGGTGTGGACGTGTGCCGCGTCCTCAAGGCCGACAAGCAGTTCGCGCACCGCCCGATCATCCTGGTCGGTGGCGGCGAGAAGGAGCGGCAGGAGGGGGAGCGCGCAGGAGCGGACGGATACCTTCCCGGCGACTTCGCCGAAGACGAGTTCTTCGAAACACTCCGCCGTCACCTGCACGTGTTCGCGCGAGATGCGACTCGCTCGACGGTCGCGTGGTCGATCACATTCTGGCGAGACGGAATCCAGCACGAGGGCACGATACGCGATCTGTCACGGGGAGGGTTCTTCGTGAGCACGTCCGTGCAGCAGCCGATCGGGGCGAGGCTCGAGATCTCGTTCGAAGCGCCGGTCGAAAGCCCGAACCGTGCGATCGTGGGAGAGGCGATCGTCGTCCGGATCGGCCGGGAGCCGGACGAGGGGCTCGGTTGCCGATTCTTTCAGCTCTCCGCGACGTCTCGAGCGAACCTGGAAGAATGTCTCCGGTTGCTCGCTCCCGGCGAACTCGCCGCGTCCTAGCCGAGCGTCGGCGTCTTTCCCAGATCTACCAGCTCGATTCCCGCCTCGCGTGCGACCGCGAGCGACTTCTCGTCGCGGTAGAACTCACCGTAGTAGACGCGGCGGATTCCCGAGTTCGCGATCAGCTTGAAACACGGCCAGCACGGGCTTGCAGTCGTGTAGAGCTCTGCACCGGCGATCGCAACTCCGTTGCGCGCGGCATGGATGATGGCGTTTGCCTCCGCATGGACGGTCGAGACGCAATGCCCATCCTCGATCACACAGCCCACGTCCTCGCAGTGTGAAAGGCCTCGGATCGAGCCGTTGTATCCGGTCGAAAGGATCGTGCGGTCCCGCGCGATCACGGCGCCCACCTTCTTGCGGGGACACGTCGAGCGCGTCGATACCTGCCGCGCGATGTTCATGAAGTAGGTATGCCAGCCGACACGTTCGGTCACGCGGCGATTATGTCCGAAGCATTCCCTGTGTCAGAATCGCGCGCCATGACCTCAAGTCGGCGCGTCGTCGTGACGGGTCTGGGCGCCGTCACGTCGATAGGAACGACCGTGTCCGAATTCTGGGAAAACCTGCTCGGCGGAGTGTGCGGAATTCGGCCGCTTTCGCTTTTCGACCCCTCCGGCTACCGCACCCAGACGGCTGCCGAGGTCCGGGAGATTCCGGATGGCTTCCTGTCGGCAGCCGAAAAGCGGCGCATGTCGCGGGCGGACCGCATGGGTCTCGCGGCAGCGGAGGAAGCGATCGGCCAGGCAGGACTCGATCTTTCG
Organism: Thermoanaerobaculia bacterium; assembly: GCA_036505435.1. Lineage (GTDB taxonomy): Bacteria > Acidobacteriota > Thermoanaerobaculia > UBA5066 > Gp7-AA6 > Gp7-AA6. Next base: position 3,503 of record DASXTN010000132.1, read on the forward strand.
CGCGAAGACCCGACGCGCGTGGGGGTGATCCTCGGCGGCGGTACGTCGGGGCTTCTCGACTCCGAAGAGGTCTATGAGAAGTGGCTGAACGGCCGACCGGGACGCCCATCCCGGGTCCTGAATCACCTGCCCGATGCCATCACGGACCGCATCTCCCAGCGGTTCGGCCTCGAAGGCGTGAAGTCGACGATCACCACGGCGTGCTCCTCTGCCGCGAACGCGATGGGTTATGCATACGACGTCATCGTGGGAGGTCTCGCCGACGCCGTCGTGACCGGAGGCTCGGACGTGCTTGCCCGGTTGACATACGGCGGTTTCAACGCGCTGCGCTCCGTCGATCCGGATCCATGCCGCCCGTTCGACCGGGAGCGGCGGGGGCTCTCGATCGGGGAGGCCGCCGGAATCCTCGTCTTCGAGGAGGAGGAGCGCGCGCGCCGGCGAGGTGCGCCCATTCTGGGAGAGTTCCTGGGATACGGCGTGACCTCGGACGCGTTCCACATGACGGCTCCCGATCCGTCGGGCTCGGCCGGCTCCCGCACGATTCGCGCAGCGCTCGAGTCGGCGGGCGTCGACGCGGCGGACGTCGACTACGTCAACGCGCACGGCACCGCGACCCCGCAGAACGATTCGGCCGAGACCGCCGCCGTGAAGGCGGCGCTCGGCGACCGCGCCCGGAAGGTGCCGGTGTCTTCGATCAAGTCGATGATCGGCCATTGCCTGTGCGCCTCGGGCGCGATCGAGGCAATCTCAACCGTGCTGACGGTTCGCGAAGGCCGGATTCCCCCGACGATCCACTACGAGCACCCGGATCCCGCGTGTGACCTCGACTACGTCCCGAACGAGGCGCGTGAATCGCCCGTTGCGGTCGCCCTCTCGAACTCCTTTGCCTTCGGTGGGAACAGCTCCGTGGTGGTCATCGGACGATATGCCTAGGCTCAAAGTTGAACCATCTCGTCATCACCGGCACCGGCGCAGTTTGCGCGCTCGGCCGTAGCTCGCCGGAGTTCTACCGTCGGCTTCGCGCGGGCGAGACGTCGGTCCGCCCGTTCACGCCGGAAGAGCGGCGGGGTCTGCAGGCCACTCACGTCGCGCGGTACGACTCGTTCACGCCGCAGCCCGAGATCTCCGCCATGAAGGCGCGCCGGTTCGACCGCGGGAGCCAGTTCGCGATCCTCGCCTGTTCCCAGGCGATCGCGGAAGCCGAGTTGGACGTCGCGCAGGCACCCGAGGCCGTCGGGATCGCTCTCGGAACCGGATCCGCGGGCGCCGGAGCGCTCACCGAATTCTTGAAGGTGCTGATCCTCGAGTCTCCGGAAGCCGCGCCCCCCTTCCACTTTCCCAACACGGTCGCCAACGCGCCCGCTTCGCAGGTCTCGATCGAGCTGAAGCTCTACGGCCCGAACGTCACGATCACACAGAAGGACCCGTCCGGGCTGAACGCGCTCCTCTTCTCTACTCTCGCAGTTTCTTCGGGGCGGGCTCGCGCCATGCTCGCGGGAGCCGTCGACGAGTGGAACTCCGTCTATGCGATGGGATTCGATCGGGTCGGCGCGCTGCGCGGAGAGAAGCGGGCTTCGGGAATCGTCCAGGGCGAGGGCGGCTTCGCGGTGCTTCTCGAGACCGAGGAGAACGCCCGGGCGCGCGGAGTCCGGCCGCTCGCGCGACTCACCGGCATCGGCACCGCAGGGGTGCCGACCGAGCCGTATCGTTTCGCGCCGGATCCGACGGCAATCGCCCGTGCGATCCGCGGCGCGCTCACCGGGGGGAAAGTGGAGCCGGCGGGCGTGCACCTGTGGCTGCCGTCGCGGAACGGAGTCCTCGAAATGGACCGTGCCGAGGAGGCGGTGATGTTGGACATCTTCGGTGGAGCGCTACCGCCTGCGATCGCGGTCAAGGACTCGATTGGCGAGATGGCCGCTGCGGGAGCAGGACAGGTTGTCGCCGCGTGCCGGGCGCTTGCCGACCCGAATGGGCCGTTCCCGCCGGACGCGCCCTCGCGGCGTGTTCTCGTCAACTCTTTCGGGGCCGGCGGAAACTTTTTCGCTGCCGTCTTCGAGTCCCCCTAGGTGTCCCCAACGATCTCCGGCCCGGCCGCCGTACAAGAGAAGGGTACGATGAGAGCCCGGGCTCAGACCGTCCTCTTGCTCGTGGAATCGTTTGTTCTGCTCTTCTTTCCGCTGCGTCAGTGGATCCGCGTCGCGCCTCGAGAGGCGCTGGCGGCGCCCGCGACGCCGCTCGATCGAACCGACGGCGCCGCCGCGCGGCAGTGGCTCTTTCTGCGTCAGGCCCGAACGACCGTTCCGCCCGGCGCGACGTACACAGTGGTTGCCCCGACCCGGGACGTAGAAATGAACCTCTTCATGATGTCGCTCGGGCTCTTGCCGGAAGCCCGAGGGCTGCCCTCGTCCTATTACGAAGTTCCGACGCCGGAGATCGGATCGCAGGCCCGCTATGTCCTCGCGTATGAGAACGCGCCGGCCTCCGGACGCGTTCGGCTGCGAGCGGTCTTCGCCGAGGGGCAGGTCTACGAGCGCCAGGCGGCGCAGAATTGATGCCGGCGCTTCTCTTCCTCGCCGCCCACCTGGTCCTGCCTCTCTTCGGCATGCCAGCGGTTTTTCATCCGTCCTTGCGAGCCCTTCCCTTTTCCGCCCGCATCGCAGCGGCCTTCGCGGCCGGCGCCGTGGGACTGACTCTCGAGGCGACTCTCTTCTCGATCGTGGGGGTCCGTTGGAGCGCGGTCTCCCTGTCGATCCCCCTCCTCGCGGCATCGTTCGTTCTCTCGACTCAGTGGGCAGGGCGGCGATCCCCCATCGCCCCGCCTCTTCCGTCCGCGCGTCGCGGTGTCGTTGCCGCGGCGGTGCTGGCGGGAGGGCTCGCGCTCCTACACCTCGGGCTGTCGCTCGCCACGGCGCGCGCGACGTCGACCGACTTCCTCCTTTTCTGGGGAGTGAAAGGAGCAAGGTTCGCCGTGGCCCGAGGAATCGATGTCGAACTGCTTGACTCCGCCTTCTCCCATCACCTCGTTGCCGATTACCCGCCGCTCGTTCCGATCGTGTCTTCCTGGAGCACCCTATGGGCAGGGGAAGTACCCTGGCGATTCGCGCCTCTCCTCACAGCGCTCTGGTTCCTGGCTGCGGTTCCCGTCGTCGCGGTGTTCCTCCGCCGCCACCTTTCCCCGGATTACGCGACGGCGGTCGCGGCGTTCTGGACAGTGGCGCTCGCGATATCCCTCGTACGGTCCACGTCGGGCGGAAACGCCGAGGGTCCCCTCCTTTTCTTCGAGAGCGCCGCCCTCGCGGCACTGCTCGCCGAGCGACGTCAGGATCGCGACACGTCGAGGTTCTTCCCCGCGTTGGCGCTCTCGGGCGCCGCCCTGACCAAGGTGGAAGGTTCGCTGGCAGTCGTTTTGATCGTGGCGGGTGTCGCCCTTCGAGATTTTCTCGAGAGACGTCCGCGGCCGCTCTCCCGTCTTCTTCCACTCGCCGCTGCGCCGCTCGTCGCTCTCACGGTTTGGTTCGCGTTTCAGGCGACGCACGGTCTCCCGGTCGGCTATCGAACGCACGGAGAGTTGCTCGGACTTCACTTTCAGTATCTGACGCCGGTTCTGGCCGGCATGGCGCGCTACCTCGACGCCGGTACCGCCTGGCTCTCCTGGTTGCTGCCTCTCGTTTTTCTGACGGCCTCCGCGCGGCGGATTCGGGCCGAGCTGCTTCCTGCGCTTTTGCTCGTCGCGGGCCTTCTTCTGTTTCTCGTGTTCGACTACCTCCACGATCGAAACGACCCCTCGATCCGTATTGGATGGACGCTTCCCCGCGTCTCCCAGCCCGGACTCTCGGCGCTGATCCTGGCCGCCGGCCTCGTAGCGAGTTTCCGCTCGCCATCCTACGGTACCGACTCGTCCCGTCCCGCCTTCCGATGAACGAGCGACGAACAGCCGATGCGGCCGACGGAAGGTCCGTGCGGGATCGGCCGCCACTGGCGGGCTTCACGATCGAGATCCCTGTGCGGTTCTCGGAATGTGATCCATACGGCGTCGTCTGGCATGGCCACTACGCGCTTTACCTGGAGGAGGTGCGCGATCGGATGACCGGACAGTTCGGGTTCACGCCCG
>DASXTN010000133.1:0-1568 GCA_036505435.1 Thermoanaerobaculia bacterium
TCTCGACCTCCGCGTTCACGAAGATCGTCAGGTGGTCGCGGAGCAGGGTCGCCGCGAGACCCACGGCGTCGGCGGGTGACACGGTGCCGTTCGTCCAGACCTCCAGGACGAGCCGGTCGTAGTCGGTCGCCTGCCCGATCCGCGCCGCCTCGACGTGGTAGTTCACGCGGCGCACCGGCGAGTGGACCGAGTCGATCGGGATGTATCCAATTCCCATGTCCTCGTCGAAGTTCTTGTCCGCGGAGACGTACCCCCGGCCCATCGAGACGCGCATCTCCATCTGGAGCTTGCCGTTCTCCGAGAGCGTCGCGATCGGCGCATCCGGCTCCAGGATCTCGATCGTCGAGTCCCCTTGCAGGTCGGCGGCCGTGACCTGACCCTTGCGGGTCACATCGAGCGTGAGCATCTTCTCCTCGGTCGTGTGCATCTTGATGGGGATCTGCTTCAGGTTGAGGATGATGTCGGTCACGTCCTCGACCACGCCCGGCAGCGAGGAAAACTCGTGCAGAACGCCCTCGATCTTCACCGCCGTGATCGCCGCCCCTTCGATCGAGGACAGCAGCACCCGGCGCAGCGCATTACCTATCGTCGTGCCGAAGCCGCGCTCGAACGGCTGCGCGTAAAACTTCCCGTACGTCGCCGAGACCCACTCGGTCTCGACCTCCAGCCGCTTCGGCTTCTGAAATCCCTTCCACAGCGTCATTTGACTTTTTCCTCCTCGTCCCGGCGCTTACTTCGAATAAAGCTCGACGATGAGCTGCTCGGAAATGGGCAGCTTGATCTCTTCCCGGCTCGGCAGCTCCAGGACCGTTCCGCTGAACGACTCCGGCTGCAAGTCGAGCCATCCCGGAACGCCGCGCGCGCGCGCGGTCTCGACCGAGGCCTTGATCTGCTCGTTCGTCCGGCTCTTCTCTTTGATCGCAACAGCGTTGCCTTTGGATACCCGGAAGGACGGGATCGTCACTTTCCGGCCGTTGACCGTGACGTGCCCGTGGCGCACGAGCTGCCGCGCCTGGGCGCGCGACGCCGCGAAGCCGAGCGAGTAGACGACGTTATCGAGCCGCCTCTCGAGCTCCTGGAGCAGGTTCGCCCCCGTGATTCCCTTGCGGCGCTCGGCTCGCTGGAACGTCAGGCGGAAACCCCGTTCGAGGAGCCCGTAGATCCGCTTGACCTTCTGCTTCTCGCGAAGCTGGATCCCGTATCCCAGGAGCTTGCTCCGCCGCCGACCGTGCTGGCCGGGCGGGTAGTTGCGGCGCTCGATCGCGCACTTGTCCTTGAAACAGCGGTCCCCTTTCAGGAACAGCTTCATCCCTTCGCGCCGGCAGAGCCGGCAAACCGATTCGGTGTGACGAGCCAAGTAACGAGACCTCCACCAGCTCCCTCTTTGTTGCGCCCTTCCTCCCGGCCAGGAGCTGTAAGCCGGTTTACAGGCGAGCTGTCGGCTTCGAGCCGTCAGCTCTCGAGCTTCAACTAGACGCGCCGCCGCTTTCTCGGCCGGCAGCCGTTGTGGGGGATCGGCGTCGTGTCCTTGATGGACTTGATGTCGATCCCGTTGGCCTGAAGGGCCC
>DASXTN010000134.1:0-1778 GCA_036505435.1 Thermoanaerobaculia bacterium
ATCCTCGTAGAAACCGCGACACCTCTGCCGAGCCCCACGCGAACCGTTCCCGAGCTCGAGCGTCCGGCAGAGCCGCCCCGGGAGGAGACACCGGTTCCACCGCCTCCGCCGGAAGAAGAAACTCCGGAGCCCGAGCCAACGGTTCGCCCGGGCGACTAGATCAGCGCAGACGAGGAGGATCCGACCTTCCCAGACCAGGACGAGCCGGCGGGTTCGGATCCAGGGAGCCCCGAAGAAGCTGATCGACGGATCGACTGCTCGCCCAGGTCACGACGTTGTGGAGATACTGAACGACTTCGGGTCTCAAGTGTTTCTCCAGCTTTTTCGCTCGCTCGAGACCCGCGCGCGTCGCCCGATAGTGTTGCAAGCCGTCGCGCTCGGAATAGTCGATCGACACCAAGCCACTCTTCGCCAGCGCCGCAGCGTCCGCGTAGATTGCTTCCGAAAAGTGGCCGGAACTGATGGATCGAAACTGGTAGAAGCCGCGCTCGTCCAGTGCGGGAAACCGACGGCCCACGAGGTGCAGCACCTTCTGCAGCTGTATCGGAAGGAGGCGCCGGCCGGAAGCCGCGATGCACAGGAGTGCCCAGTCCTCGCGCCCCGGGACGAAAGGCTTTCGAGTCCCCCCCAAAAAGAAACCCACCCTTTGACCTCTTCCCTGACAGTACTTGTTTCACTTCAGCGCAACGAAGTCAACCGGCGAGTCCGTTGGCGCCGATGGGCATCGGGGCGAAATCCGACTTTCGTAGGGGATGCTAGGGCGGCAATCTCAGCTCGATCTGATCTTTGGGGAGGGCGATCGCGTTCTCTTTCGCGCCGCGATCCACGCAGACGTAGCAGGCCTTGTAGACGTTTTCGTAGCCCATTTTCATCTCGCGATTCGTGATGAAGAGGTCGCGTGGCGGATACGGCTCGTCGAGACGGCGGAGGGTTACGAGTATTCCATTGGGGACGCGAACCCTGCCAACGATCGTGAACCGATGGGGCGGCTCGGCGGTGCACTCGAGCGCCGCGGCGACATCAGTTGACACCGGTGTCACTCTCCCGACGCCGAAGAGCGGCGAGGGCCTCCGCGACGGTCCCGTAGATTTCGAACAGCGAGTCGAGCCTCGCGACGCGCAAGAGCGATGCGATTCGTTCTCGCGGGTTGACGAGCACGAGATCCCGGTTCTCGGATTTCAAGCGGTGAAGCGCCCCCACGAGAATGCCCACCGCGGTGGAATCCATGTACTCCAGATCGGTCAGGTCGAGGACCACGGCGCCGGTTCGTTCGGTCGCCATGCGTTCCAGGCTGCCCTCGAACTCGCGGACGCTCTCGCCCACTTTCACCATTCCACCGACTCGGAGGACGGCGGTACCGCCGGGCTGATCGTCCTCGACGAACATGCGGCTTACATCCGGAACTTTCTCCGGCTCCTCACGGGCTTCCCCGGCGCACCAGGATCGCTCCGCGAGCGATGATCTCGGAACCGGAGCGCACTTCCCCATAGAATTTGACGACGGCCCCGAAGCGAGCCGTGAGCCGCACGTGGATCGTCAAGCTCTCCGCCGCTTCCGGCAGACGATGGATCTCGAAATCGTCGATGCCCGCGAGAAAGCCGCGTCGGCCGATGTCCGGGTCACCGCCTTCGAGGAGCAGCGCGGCCTGAGCGACCGCCTCCGCGAGGAGCGTCGGACTCGACCACTGCCCGTTGGTCGTCGCGCGGGCTCCCGCCGTGACCCGCGTCGAGACGCTGCCCTCGGTGAAGTTCGCGCCCGCCGGCCGCACGATCTTGTCG
>DASXTN010000135.1:0-11281 GCA_036505435.1 Thermoanaerobaculia bacterium
CTTTGTGGCCCTTTCCGCGGCCTTTGGACCCCGAATCGACGTTCGGCGCAGGCGCCGGGCGCGACTCGTTGCGCGGCGCGGGCGGAGGCGCGGAGTACTGCGGCGCGCGAGGAGCCGGCTCCGGCCGGTACTCCCGCGGCTCACGGCGGTACTCGGGCCGATACTCTCGCGGTGCGGGCGCCGGCCTGTACTCCCGGGGCTCGAACCGCGGAGATTCCGGTCGGTACTCCCGCGGAGCGGGCTTGTACTCGCGTGGCTCCGGCCGATACTGCTCGCGTGCCGGGGCCGAACGATCGGGTCCCCGCTGACGCCAGTCGGCGGGAGGAGCGGGAGCGTTCTCCCTGACTCGAGGCGCCTCCGCTTCTCGCTGCCACCGACGGCCGGGAACGGCGCCTTCGATCACCCGCTTCGCCGGAGGTTCCTCGGAGCGCCGCCACTCCTGGCTGCGCGGTTGAGCGGCCGACTTCAACTCGAGCCGGGTCTCGGGGCGGCCTCGCCAGTTCTCATCCCGAGCGAGCTGCTTGGCAGGTTTCTGGCGTTCGACTTCGGGAGCGCGTCCGGCAGGAGCCGGAGCCGCCTCACGCTTCTCCGGACCGCGCTGTCGCCACTCGTCGTTACCGCGCGGCGCCGGGGCGGAGCGGTCGATTCTTTTCTCCCGGGGGAGGTCGAGGCTCTCCGGCCGACCACGGCCTTTGCCTTCCCGTTCGACCGCGGAAACCTCGGAGCTGGGAGCGCGTCCGGCATCTCGACCACGGCCCCGCCAGTCGCCCGACGCGGGAGGCTCGGCGGTCGCCTTCTCCCCCTTCTCGAATCCGCGGCCTCTGCCGCGCCACACGTCCCCGTCGTTGGGAGCAACCACTGCCGGCGCTTCCCGCGCCGTCTCTCCGGAGGGCGTCCGATCCGGTGCCTTACGCGACCGCGACAAGGCGGAGCCTCTGTCGTCGGATCGCTTCTCGAAGCCGCGGCTCCCCAGGAGCTCCTTCACCGAGCGGCCACGCTCGACGACCATTCCGCGAGAGGCGATTTCTTCCGCGCCGGGTCCGCCGAGCTTGCCGCGGCCGGCGACCACGGCTCGATCCTTGAGCACCTCCAGAGTGGAGGCGGGCAGCGTCTTCTCGCGCGCGAGAACGGGCGCGAGCCTCGACGCATCCTTGCTCGTCCGCTCGATCAGCGCCGGCGCCTGTTTGACGTAGGTCTGGATCGCCTGCGGCAGAGAGTCACCGCGCGAGGAGACCACGATCGGTTTCGCCGAGATCGCAATCTGATCGTTCAGACTCGAGACCAGCCGAGTTCCCGGGACGACGTTCAGTCGGTCGTACGTCGTGCCGAAGGTTCCGGCGGAGACGAAATTCCAGCCCCCGAAGTCGATCTGGCTCTTCCGGAACGTTCCGGAGATCGCGAAGATCAGACCGCCCGTGTTGTAGCGAGGGCTCCAGCCCCAGTACCTGTAGTAGCTGTCGAACCAGGGCGAGTAGTAGGAGTAGTAGCCCACCGGGCACCAGCCGACGTAGCTCGGCGTATACGCCCAGTAAACCCACGCGGGGGAGTACGTGTACGCCGGCGCCCAGCACCAATGGTGGAAGCCGACGTCGAAGTACCAACTGCCATAGTGGAACGGATACCAGCCCCACGGATCCCAGGACCACCAGGTCAAACCGATCGGGGTGTAGTACCAGGTCCCGTAGGAATAGGGCGTCCAGCCGACGGAGACCCTCGGAATCCAAACATTGGTGGAGTAGGCCGAGCTGTACTGCCAGTCGCCGTAATCGTCGAGGGCGACCACGTCGCTCGCGTAGTCGTCGTCCACGTAGCGCACGGAGGCGCTCCGGGACGTCTCGGCGTAGAGGTCCTCGAGCCGGTCGGCGGCCCACAGATCGAACCGATCGCGCGAGAAGACGCCGCGCGCGATCTCGGGCGGCTCCTCTCCCCGCGCCATCAGGTACTGTCCGGCTTCGACCGTGTAGCTGTCGGCCCGGGTTCGAACCTCGGCGGACCCGGCGCGCACGACCACGACCGTCCCGCGACGCGGGTCGGCGTTGACCCGAACCCGGGAGCCGGCGGAGAGATAGACGGTCACATCCTCGGTGTCGATTCGGGGGATCGCGCCGTTGTCGGAGCCCGTCGCGGCGAGGACGACCGAGCCGTCGCGCAGATCGATCGCGGAAAAGTCGTCGTCTTCGCCCTGCTGCGCGTAGAGCGACGAGAAACGGGCGCGCGTGCCGCCGCCGACGAAGAGAAGGTTGCCGTCGGCGAGCCCGATCTCGGCGCGGCCGGCCTCGGAGACGAGGATTTCGTCGCCGGCGGAAATAGGCATGTTCCGGCGAGCGGTGACCCGTCCGTTCCAGCGCGACTGGACGGTCACACCTCCCACGGTCTCGCGAACGTACGAATAGCCGCTGCGCTCCACGCCTCGGTCATAACGATCGTCGCGGCGCGAGGCTCCCTCGTACTGAGAAAACGCGGTCGCGACGGTCGCGAGCGTCATCGCGACGCCCAAAATCAATCGCTTCGTAGGGCTCATCGACATCCCTCCGTGTGGGTACGATAGCGATGCCCGTGCCATGCGAGCACCGGGTGTGGGATCGAGCAAGTCGCTTACTCTCAAGCTCTTACCTTACCCGTTCTTCGTCGGGCCGGCCGTTGCTGTCCGGCTCCGCGGACATCCTTTGGAAGCCTGAGGACAGTTGGACGAAAGCTTTCCGGTCTCCGTCCTCAATTTTCGGCCGGCTCGGAGGAGTTGCTACTCTCCTGGCCCATGGCGATCCGGGATCTCGTGAAGTGGGGAGACGAGCGCCTTCTCACGCCCAACGAGGAGGTGCTCGATCCTGACGGCCTCGCCGGCTTGATCGCCGACCTGATCGACACGTGTCACGCCGCCCCGGGGATTGGACTCGCCGCGCCCCAGATCGGCATCAACCGAAGGGTTGCGATCGTCGACCTCTCGGTGGGCGAGGATCCTTCCGCGGTGATCGTCCTGGTCAACCCCATCGTGGTCTCGGCCTTCGGCGAGCAGAAGGAGGAGGAGGGTTGCCTGTCCGTTCCGGATTTGTCGGAGAGGGTGGTCCGGCCCTCCCGCGTTGTCGTCCGCGCCGCCGACGCGGAGCTCCGCACGCGTGAGATCGAGGGGAGCGGGCTCCTCGCCCGAGCCTTGAGCCACGAGAACGATCATTTGAACGGAATCCTCTTCGTCGACAGGCTCCGCGGCCTGAAGCGGGAGATGACACGGAAGAAGATGGAGCGGCGTCGCGTGCGGGGGGATTGGTGAGGCTCTTCAACACGCTCGGACGCAAGCTCGTCGACTTCTCGCCGCTGGAAGCGGGCCACGTCCGTCTCTACACGTGTGGACCAACCGTCTACAACGTCGTGCACCTCGGTAATCTGCGGACGTTCGTGTTCGAGGACGTCCTGCGCCGACATTTCCTCGCGCGCGGAGACCGCGTCACACAGGTGATGAACCTGACCGATGTCGACGACAAGACGATTCGGGGCGCGCAGGAGGCCGGCGTCTCGCTCGCGGAGTTCACGGCGAAGTACGCGGACGCGTTCTTTCGCGACATCGGAAGGCTGGGAATCGAGCCCGCGGAGCGCTATCCGAAAGCGACCGAGCACGTCCCGGAAATGGTCGAGATGATCCGAAAACTCGAAGAACGTGGGCACACGTACGAGACGGAAGGCTCCGTCTATTTCCGGATCTCGACCTTTCCGGACTACGGCAAGCTCTCCGGCATCGACCTGGAAAAGACGCGTCGGGGGGAACGGGTCGCCGACGACGAGTACGAGAAGGAGGACGCCAGGGACTTCGCTCTCTGGAAATCCGCCAAGCCGGGCGAGCCTTCCTGGCCGTCGCCCTGGGGGGCGGGACGGCCCGGCTGGCACATCGAGTGCTCGGCCATGAGCATGAAGTACCTCGGCGACCGGTTCGACATCCACACCGGCGCCGTGGACAACATCTTTCCGCACCATGAAAACGAGATTGCTCAGAGCGAGGGGGCGACGGGGCACCGCTTCGTCGAGGTGTGGCTGCACGCCGAGCACCTGATCGTCGAGGGCGAGAAGATGGCGAAGTCGAAGGGGAACTTCTACACGTTGGACGACGTCCTTGCGCGGCGCGATGACGCGGCCGTCGTGCGCTACCTCCTTCTCTCGGTTCCGTACCGCAAGAAGCTGAACTTCACCTGGGACACGCTCGCCGCGGCTGCTGCGGCGGTCGACCGGATCCGCTCCGCCGCCGTCCGAATCGGGGAGGTTGCCGCCGCCGGCAGTTCGAAAACGCCCGGGCCGTTCCCCTCGGGCGAACGGGCGGCGCTCTTCCGGTCCGAGTTCGCATCCGGAATGGACGACGACCTGAACACGTCCGAAGCGCTCGCCGCCCTGTTCAACTATCTGCGCCAGGTGAACGCGGCGATCGACGACGGGTCGCTCGACACAGAGGGTGCGCAAATTGCGCAGGCGGCGCTCGCCTCCGCCGACCGAGTCCTCGGGGTCCTGCCGAAGGCTCCAGACGTGCTTCCCGCCGAGATCGAGGCGCGGATCGCCGATCGCAACGCCGCGCGCAAGCGGCGAGACTTCGCCGCAGCCGACCGGATTCGCGAGGAGCTCGCGGCCCGCGGGATCGTACTCGAGGACACGCCCGGCGGAACCCGCTGGAAGAAGGCTTCGGCGGTTTGATATTCTCCGCGTCGAGATGATTCGCCCTGCAGTCTGGTGCTGGCGGGAGGAAAACAGGTAGGGCGGAGCTGCGCCCTGCCGTGGTTTTTCGGGCGGGGCGAAGGCAAAGCGATCGGACCCCCGGCCCGAAGGGGACGGGGGTTTTCGTTTTGAGGGAGACGTGGCTTTCTCTGCCGGCGCACGTGGCGTCGATCGCGCCGCAGGACTTCGCCGACGCGAAGAGTCTCGTCGCGAGCGTTCAGGCGCATGCGGGCGCGATCGAATACCGCCTGGACTTCGCCCGGGAGCGGATCCCCCCCGCCGTTCTCGTCGGGCTCGACGGACGGCCGGCAATCGTCACCTGGCGAAGCGCGCGGGAAGGTGGTCACTTCGACGGATCGATCGAAGAGTACCGACGCCTTCTCTTCGAAGCCTATTCGGCGGGCGCGATCGTGGACGTCGAGCATGGGAGCGGGCTCGCCGCGGATCCGGCTTTCTCCGATCGGCGTCGCGTGCTCGTGTCCGCGCACTTCCCTTTCGGCCTTCCCGAAGATTGGCAGGCTCGTCTGACGGCGATGGGGGAGACGCGCCCGTTCGCCAGGAAGCTCGTCGCCGGCGCCGCGAACGTGCGGGCGAGCCTGGCGATGGCCGCGATAGCCCGGGAGCACGCGGACGGGGCGACCTCGATCTTTCCAATGGGTCCCGCGAGCGGTCCGGGTCGCGTCCTCGCGGCCCTCTTCGGCTCGGCGCTCGTCTATGGATCCGTCGGCCGTCCGACCGCGCCGGGCCAGCCGCCGTTGGGCGAACTCCTCGACACCTACGGAACGGACCGGCCGCGCAGGCTGGAAGCGCTCTTCGGGGTCGTTGCGCTCGACCCGAGCGGCTCCCTCTCCCCGTACGTGCACAACGGGCTCTTCCGGTCCCGTGAGCTCCCGTTTCTCTACCTGCCGCTGCCGGTGGCCGACTTCGAACAGCAGGTGCCCCAAGAGCTCGTCTTCGATCCCCCCTTCCGCGGCTTTTCGATCACGCAGCCCTGGAAGATTCCCGCAGCCCGCGTCGGCGTCGCGGGTGAGGACGTACGGGCGACCGGCGCCGCGAATACTCTCGTCCTCGAGCGTCGCCGCTGGCGCGCGGAGAACACGGACGTGGATGCCATTTTTGACCTCCTGGCGGACCACGACACGGGAGAGGGTCGCAGCGCCGTCGTGCTCGGAACGGGTGGTGCGGCTCGCGCGGCGATCGTCGCGGCCCGGCGGCTCGGCTACGAGGTCTCGGTCGCGGGCCGGCGCGACGAGGAAGCAGACGGGATTGCATCGCGTCTCGGCGTCGACTCGCTCGCCTGGGACGGAGTCGCTGCGAGCGAGGCGGACCTCTACGTGAATGCCACCCCCGTGGGCTACCGTCCGAACGATCCGCCAGCCGTGCCGATCCGCGCGCTTGAGGCGCGACCGCTCGTCTTTGATTGCGTGTACCGGCGGGATGGCGGAGAGACCGCGACGATCCGCGCTGCGCGCGCGGCCGGCTGTTCGACGATCGAGGGAATCGATATGTTCGCGGCACAAGCGGCGGCGCAAGCCCGATTGTTCGGGGTCGACGGAGTGACCCCCGAAGAGGTTGAACGCATCCTCGGTCGAGCCAGGGCCGCGGCATGACGGAGGGCGCGGGCCGGGAAGGCACCGTTCCGGTTGCACGGTCTCTCGGGCGAACCGATGCGACGCCGTTGGCTCTGTTCCGCCGGATGCGTCGATCCGGAGAGGAATGTTTTCTTTTCGAGAGCGTCGAAGGGGGAGAAGCGATCGCCCGCTACACGTTCCTGGGCGTCGCGCCGTCGGCGCGTCTGACCGTGCGGGGCAGCGAAGTCGAGGTCGAGCGGCAGGGAGAGCGCCGCGCGTCCCGAATGCCGCTGCTCGCCGCACTCGAAGCGTTCGCGCTGCGCGACCGCTTCGAATCCGACCCGAACCTCCCTCCGCTCTGCGGAGGAGCCGTCGGGTTCCTGGGCTACGACGCCGTGCGCAACTTCGAGGAAATCCCGGATCGTCACCCGCGGGAAGGCAACATTCCGGATGCGCTCTTTCTCTGCTTCGACTCGATCGTCGCCTTCGACCGGGCGCGCTCGGAACTGCTGCTTCTGACGACTTCGGAAGGGAGCCGACTCCGGGAAGCAGATGCGCGGCTCGACCGCCTCGAGACTCTCCTCGCCGAGGAGAACGACGAGCCGATCGATCGGACGACACTCCCCGAAACCCCTTTTACGCCCGCGATGCCGAAGGACGCCTTCCTCCGGGCGGTCGACTCGGCGAAGGAGGCGATTCTCGCCGGGGAGATTTATCAAATCGTCCTGTCGCAGCGGTGGACGGCGCCGCTCGGCCTGGATCCCCTCGACGTCTACGAATCGCTCCGGACGCTCAATCCGTCCCCCTATCTCTTCTATCTCGCGACCCGCGAGGCCGTCGTGTTCGGCGCTTCACCGGAGATGCTGGTACGATGCCGCGGCCGGGAAGTCGAGACGCGCCCCATCGCCGGAACGATTCGTCGCGGTCACACCGCGGAGGAAGACGGCGCGCTGGCCTCCCAACTGCTCGCGGACCCCAAGGAACGCGCCGAGCACGTCATGCTCGTCGATCTCGGAAGAAACGACCTGGGACGCGTGTGCGAGATCGGGAGCGTTCGGGTGACCCGTTACGCGGAAGTCGAGCGGTACTCGCACGTGCAGCACATCGTCTCGGACGTCCGCGGAACGCTGTCCGAAGGCAAGACGTCGACGGACGCGCTCGCCTCGTGCTTTCCGGCGGGCACCCTGACCGGAGCACCCAAGATTCGCGCGATGGAGCTGATAGACGAGCTCGAATGCTGCCGGCGCGGCATCTACGGTGGAGCGGTCGGATATCTCGACCAATCCGGGAATCTGGACATGGCCATCGCGATCCGGACGGCCGTCGTCGAGGATGGGATCTGCCGGGTCCAGGCGGGGGCCGGGATCGTCGCCGACTCGGTGCCGGAGAAGGAGTATCTCGAGGCGGAATCGAAGGCCGAGGCGTTGTTTCGCGCGATCGAGCTCGCGCGGTCCGCTCGGGAATCGTCGGGTCCGTTGTCCCGTGTCCCGAGTCCCGCCTCATGATCTTCTTCGTCGACAACTACGACTCCTTCACCTGGAATCTCGTCCAGGCGGTCGGGAAGCTCGATCCGGACGTCGAGGTCGCCCGCAACGACCGCTTCGATCCCGAGGCGATACTGGCAAGGCGTCCGACCGCGATCATCGTCTCTCCGGGACCGGGCCGGCCCGAGCGCGCGGGCCGCTCGCTCGAGACGATCGCCGGGGCCGAGCGTGACGGCATTCCGGTGCTCGGCGTGTGCCTCGGGCACCAGGCGATCGCCGCGTTGCATGGCGGCCGCGTCGAGCGCGCGCCGGCTCCGCGCCACGGCAAGACCTCTTCCGTTCGACACGATGGCGTCGGGATCTTCGCGGGCGTGGCGAACCCGTTCGACGCCGGGCGGTACCATTCGCTGATCGTGCGACCGGAGAGTTTGCCCGCACGGCTGACGGTCACGGCGCGGAGCGAAGACGGCCTGGTCATGGCGATCGCGCACCGTTCGAAGCCGGTCTTCGGAGTGCAATTTCACCCGGAGTCGGTGTTGACACCGGACGGTGAGAGGGTGCTCGCGAATTTCCTGGCGATCGCTTGCAACCGGACGACCGGGGAGCGGGCGTGACCCCGCACGTCGCCGAAGCGCTCAAGGTCGTTGCGGCGCGCCGGCCCCTCACGCGCGAGCTCGCGGAGTCCGTCTTCGGAGACCTGATGGAGGGCAAGGCAACCGAGGCCCAGAAGGGCGCGATCCTGATCGGTATCGCGACCCGAGGCGAGACCGCGGACGAGATCGCCGGCGCGGTCGCCGCGCTGCGCGCCCGCATGCGCCGCGTCTCGACTTCGCGCGCGCCGCTCCTCGACACATGCGGGCCGGGCGGAATCGGGCGCGACATGTTCAACCTGTCGACTGCCACGGCGATCGTGGCGGCCGGTGCTGGGGCGTGGGTCGCCAAGCACGGAAACCGTTCGATCTCCTCGCGCGTCGGCTCGGCGGATGTGCTTGCCGCCGCCGGCGTCGCGATCGATCTCGACCCGGACCGCGCCGGTCGGCTCTTGGACGAGATCGGCCTCGTGTTCCTCTTCGCACCGGCCTTTCACCCGGCGATGAAAGAGCTCGGTACCGTGCGTCGGGAGCTCGGAGTGCGGACGATCTTCAACGCCCTCGGCCCTCTCGCCAACCCCGCCGGCGCCACACGCCAGATGATCGGAGTGGGAAGACCGGAGCTCGTCCGCCTCCTCGCCGACGCCCTCGCCATGCTCGGATCGGAGCGCGCGGTCGTGTTCCACTCCGCGAACGGCCTCGATGAGCTGATCCCCGGCGTCCCGGCGACGGGTATCGAAGTGCGCGACGGATGGACGCGGCCCTGGAAGTACGAGCCGGCCGAAGTCCCACAGAAGCCGGTCGACACGGCGGATCTCGCCGGCGGCGACGCCCCTTCGAACGCCGCGATGCTCCGGGCTCTCCTCGAAGGAGAAAAGGGTCCGCGACGCGAAGCGGTGCTGCTGAACGCAGCGCTCGGTCTCGTGGTCGCCGATCTCGCCGGGAGGCTCGACGAAGGCTATCAGCGGGCGCGTGCCGCGGTCGACGAGGGCCGCGCACTCGATGCTTTCGAGAGGCTGCGCACTGCGGCCTCCGCGGCATGAGCGCGATGGGTTCCCTCTCCCGTCGAGGCAGAGGGCGAGGGTGAGCGGCGTCCTCGATGAGATCCTCGCGGACAAGCGGCTGCGACTGGAGCGCGGCGAGTACGCGGTATCCGGACCGGCCGCGCAGAGGACAGACGGGGCGCGGTTCCTGGCGTCGGTTTCCGGACCGGGGTCTCACATCATCGCCGAGTTCAAGGCGCGCTCTCCCTCCGGTGGAGAGATTGTCGCCGGCGCGGACGGCAAGCTCGAGACCTACGCGCTCGCTTACCGCCGCGGCCATGCCGCCGCGATCTCGGTGGTCGCCGAGCAGGACCACTTCGGCGGCAAGCCCGAGTGGGTCACCCGCGCGAAAAGGATGTCGGGGTTGCCGGTGTTGATGAAGGACTTCGTCCTGTCCGAGCGGCAGCTCGACTTCGCGGTCTCCCTCGGGGCCGACGCCGTGCTGCTCATCGTGAGGGCGCTCCCCGACGTCGATCTCGCTCTTCTACGGCTCGCCGCCGCTCGGCGCGGTCTCGCGGTCGTCGTCGAGGCGCACGGCGCCGAGGAGATCCCCCGGGCGGCGGCCGTCGACCCGGACGTTCTCGGCGTCAACGCGCGGGATCTCGCGAGCTTCGAGACGGACGTCGCCGCTTTGGAGCCGCTCGCTTCCGAGATTCCGCCGGGTCCGATCCGCCTCGCGGAAAGCGGCATCTCCTCTCGGAGCGACGTCGAGCGTCTGGCAGCCTCCGGATGGCAGGCGTTCCTGGTCGGCGAGCGCCTACTCCGAGCCGACGACCCGGAGGAGGCGTTGCGGGAGCTCGGGCGATGACGGACGTCAAGATCTGCGGCTTGACGCGCCAGGAGGACGTCACCGCCGCCTGCGCGCTCGGGGCGTCATTCGTCGGATTCAACTTTTCTTCGCGCTCTCGTCGCCGCGTCGATCTGGAGACTGCCTCCCGGCTCGCGGGCGCCACAACGCCGGGCGTTCGTCGTGTCGGCGTGTTCGTCGACGAGAGCTACCGGGAAATCGAGTGCGCGATCGAGGCGGCGTCTCTCGACCTCGTCCAGCTTCATCGGACGCTCCGAAAGGAAGACCTCGACCAAATCCGCTGCCGCATTCTGGCGGTCGCGCACGCGGGGCGGGACGAGGAGATCCCGCCGGGAGCGCTCCTGGAGCGATGCGCCGGGATTCTCTTCGACACCTCGGCGGCGGGCCGAGCCGGAGGAACGGGAGCTCACTTCGACTGGTTCCTGCTCGAAGGCAAGAGCTGGCCCGTCCCGCTCTTCGTGGCGGGCGGGTTGGCGCCCGAGAACGTCGGCGAGTCGATCCGCAAGACCCGACCGAGCGCCGTCGACGTGGCGTCGGGTGTCGAGAGCTCCCCCGGAGTCAAGGATCGCGATCGCATGCGCCGTTTCTTCGAGGCCGTGCGGGAAGCGGACGAGGCGCGATGAGCGCCCGGGTGAAAAGGAAGGGATATTTCGGCGATTTCGGGGGGCAGTTCGCGCCCGAGACGCTGATGGCGCCGCTCGATGAGCTCGAGAAGGCGTTCGAGCGGTTCCGTCGCAACGCTCCGTTTCGCCGCGAGCTCGACGAGCTCCTGCGCAGCTACGGTGGTCGCCCGACGCCTCTTTCCCTCGCGCCGCGGCTCTCCGAAAGCGCCCGCGGGGCGCGATTCGCTTTGAAGCGCGAAGACCTGCTCCACACCGGCGCGCACAAGCTCAACAACTGTCTCGGTCAGGTCCTCCTGGCCAAACGGATGGGGAAGCGACGCGTGATTGCGGAGACGGGAGCGGGGCAGCACGGAGTCGCGACGGCCGCAGTCGCAGCCCGTCTCGGCATCCCCTGCCGTGTCTACATGGGGACGGTGGACATGGAGCGGCAGGCTCCAAACGTGTCCCGGATGCGGCTGCTTGGTGCCGACGTC
>DASXTN010000136.1:0-11362 GCA_036505435.1 Thermoanaerobaculia bacterium
CCGCGGCAAAACGTCCTCGACGTAGAGAAATGCATCGCGCTCGAGACCGATCGAAACGAACGCCGCCTGCATCCCGGGCAGGACGCGATGGATCCTTCCGAGGTAAATGTTTCCGACGAGACCCTCGTGGCCCCGGCGTTCGTGCAGGACCTCGACGGTGCGGCCCTCCTCGAGCAGCGCGACGCGGCTCTCGGGCGGTGAGGCGTTGACGAGGAGCTCTTTTCTCACGGGGAAAGGATCTTAGACGCCGAGTCGCCGGGTTGCTCTCCTCACGCGTTGGCGAACCGGCGGTACTCGACGGCGAGGATCAGACCGATTCCCAGAAACGACGTCGCAACGGATGAACCGCCATAGGAGACGAGCGGAAGCGGGATCCCGGTCGTCGGCAGCAGGCCGATCATCATCGACGCATTGACCACGACCGAGAAGAAGAGCATCGAAGCGATCGAGAGGATCAAGAAAACGCCGCCTCGATCACGCGCGGCGCGGGCGAGCGTGAGCGCGCGCAGCAACAGCACCGCAAAGAGAGCCAGGACGAGACAGACGCCGAGAAACCCCCATTCCTCCGCGATGACGGCCAGTATGAAATCGGTGTGTTGTACCGGCAGGAAACGCAGCTGGCTCTGCGTCCCGGAGCGGAATCCCTTTCCGGCGAAACCACCGGAGCCGACGGCGATCTTCGACTGGCGGACCTGGTATCCGGAACCCAGAACGTCCGACTCCGGGTTCAGAAACGTCCCGATCCGCTGTTTCTGGTAATCGGCGAGCACGAACCAGCCGATGCCCGCGAGCAGCGCCACGGCGACTACGATCGCGACCCAGGCCCGCACAGGAAGGCCTCCGAAGAAGAGCGCCGCCGCGAGAAGCGGCAGGAACGTCGCCGCGAGCCCGGCATCCGGCTGGAGAAAGACGAGGAGGAACGGTACCCCGACGATCACGCCGACTTTCACGAACGTCGCGGCCTTCATCTTCGCGTCGTCCTCGTTTTCGAAGAGATAGGCGAGAAGGAGAGCGGTCGCGACCTTCGCGAGCTCCGCGGGTTGAAACTGAAATCCGCCGAAGCGAATCCACGACTTGACGTTCGCGATCCGCTCGCCGAAGAAAAGGAGGTACACGAGCGGCACGAGACTCACGCAGTAGATGAAGAACGAGAATTTGAGCAGCACGCGATAGTCGAAGAGCACTGCAGTGACGAGAGCGCCCAGACCGACGAGAACCCAGATCGCCTGGCGCATGGCGAGTCCCTCGAACCGTCCTCCCTGGGTCGTCGAGGAAACGAACAGGATCCCGAGGATCGCGAGGAGGATCGCGCAGGAGAGGATGACGAGGTCGAGCCGCCTCGGAACCGGGAGAACGCGGCCGATCATTGGGACACCTGCGGAGCGGGAGGCGGCGGAACATTCGCCGTCTTCGCGGAGGCGCGTACGAAGCCCGGCTCTCCCGGACGTGGTGCGACCTCGACCCCGAAGTATTTCGCGAGGAGCAGCCGGGCAATGGGAGCCGCCGCACTCGAGCCGTGCCCTCCGTGCTCGACGAAGACGACCACCACGATCTTCGGATCTTCGAGCGGTGCGAAGGCCGTGAACCAGGCGTGGTCCTCGAGCCGGCTGCGGTCGACGCCCGGCCGCAGCACAGCGTCGCGGCGGGCGACCTGGACCGTCCCGGTCTTGCCGCCCGCTTCGATACCCGGGATCCGCGAGCCGAAAGCCGTGCCGCCCGGCTCGTTGACGACTGCCCACATTCCTTCCTTCACGATGGCGAGTCGCCGCTGGTCGATCGCGAGCGACGGCCGCGGCTGCGCGCGATAACGGAGACGCACGCCCGTCTTCGGGTCCTGCGAGGCGAAGAAAAGGTGAGGCGTCGGCTGCCGTCCGCCCTCGACGAGCGCGGAGACCGCGCGCGCGATCTGCATCGGGCTCATGAGCAGTGGACCCTGTCCGATCGAGACCGAGATCGTCTCGCTCGGGTACCAGCGAGCCCCACGCTTCGCCTGCGCCCACTCCTCGGAAGGGACCAGGCCCGGCTTCTCGTGCGCGAGATCGATTCCGGTCGGCTCGCCGAAGCCGAAGGCACGGGCGATCTCCGCGATCCGGTCGATGCCGAGCCGGCGGCCCAAGTTGTAGAAGTAGACGTCGCAGGACAGCTTGATCGCGTTGCGCAGGTTCACCCATCCGTGGCCGCCTTTTCGGTGGCAACGGAACGTGCGGCCGTAGAACGTGGCGTGGCCGGGACAAAAAATCTGCGCGTCCGGGTCGACCCAGCCGCGTGCGAGAGCGCCGTACGCGAGAAAGATCTTGAAGACCGACCCGGGCGAGTACGTGTTCTGGATGGCTCGGTTCTGCAGAGGGTGGTTTTCGTCGGACAGAAGACTCGACCACTCCTCGGGGGTGACCCGTCTCGTGAACCAGTTCGGGTCGTAGGAGGGCGAAGAGACGAGCGCCAGGATCTCTCCGGTCTTCGGGTCGAGCGCAACCGCCGAGCCCACCTTGTCCGCGAAGCAATCCTCGGCGAGCTTCTGCAGGTCGCGGTCGAGCGTCAAGAAGAGATTCTGGCCGGGGCGCGACTCGATCCGGCTCTCTTCCGCGATTTCGCGCGCGTGTGAATCCACGATGACGCGCCGTTCGCCGTTCGTGCCGCCGAGCAGCTTCTCGTACGAGCTCTCGATCCCCTTTTGTCCGATCCAGTCGCCGAGTGTGTACGCATTGCCTGAGCGGCGAATCTGGTCCGGCGTCGCTTCCGCGAGATAACCGAGCACGTGCGCGGCGGAGCCTCCTCGCTTGTAAAGGCGGCGTTGGGAGACCGCGATGGCGAACTCCGGGTGCTCGGCGGCCCGCGCCTCCACGGCGGCGACCTCCTCGAGGGTGAGGTTTTCGGCGATCGGAATCGGCACGAACTCCGGATAGCGGCGCGCCCGAGTCAGCCGTGCCCGGACCTGGTCGATCGGCAGCCCGAGCAGCCGCACTACGAAATCGATCGAGCCCTCGAGGTTCTTCGCCTCGCGCCGGTAGAGGTGCAGTGAATAGGCGGGCTCGTTCTCGACTAAGACCGATCCATTGCGGTCGAGCACGTATCCGCGCGGGGCGGTCAGCTTCACCGAACGGATCCGGTTGTTTTCAGAGAGCTCGAAATAGTGGTCGCCGCGGACGATCTGGACGTACCAGTACGCCGTCGCGAGGAGAGCGAACACCGCGCCGACGGCGATCCGCGCGACCTCGATGCGCGAGGAGAGCTCTCTCCGGTTCTCCCGGACCTTTAACACGCCGCCTCCGCTCGAGCCGTCATCTCAGCCGCCGCAGGCGCCGTCGCTCGCGCCACTCCCGCCACGGAAAGCTCCACGCCGCTTCGAGAGCTCCGGCCGTTGTGCCCGTCGCGACGGCCCGCCACAAGGCGTACGGAGTGCCGATGACGATCGGAGAATCCAAAAGGAGGTATCGCAGTACGGCGACGATCGCATCGTTCGCGAGAGAGCACAGAGCGATCACCCCGCCGACCGCCAACGCGCCGCCGAAGATGACCCTTACCGACACGAAGGCGAGCAAGTAGCCGATTGCCGCCTTCGCGAACGCGTTCAGGCCGAGCAGGTTTTCCGTCAGCGCATCCTCCAGAAATCCCGCCGCCGCTCCCGTCAGAACCGCCCGCCCGAACCCTCCCCATCGTGCGACGATCGCCGTCCCAACGAGAAGCCAATCGACGGGCCAGGCGCCTCGAAACTTCGAGCCGCCGAAGAAAAACTCGAGGGCCGTCGCACCGGCGAGAACGAGCGCGATCGGCCCGGGCCTCACCGAAGAGCACTCGTCCCTTCCGCCGGCTCGCGCGCCGGGAACGGCGCGAGCACGAGCACGTCGGTCAGACGTGAGAAAGGCGCCGTCGGAACGACGCGGATGTCCAGAAAGAGATTGCCGCCCCGGGAGATCGACGCGACGCGGCCGATCGGGATCCCGCGCGGATAGATCCCATCGATCCCTGCGGACTCGACGAGGTCACCCTGTTGCACGCGCGAAGTCGTCGGAATGTGATTCAAACGCAACGCGCCCCGGCCGTCACCGCGAACGATTCCGACCTCGCCTGTCCGCGCGATCCTCGCGCCGGCCGCCGCGGACGCGTCGAGCAGGAGCTGCGCGCGCGAGAGCGTTCGGCCCGCGATGACGACGCGGCCGACCAGGCCTTGCGGCACGGCGAGCGGAGCGCCGCCGCCGACTCCGGCCGCCGAGCCGATGCCGATCAGCGCGCTTTGGAGGCCTGCGCGGCGCTCGAGGAGCAGAACCGGGGCGCTGCCCACGACCGTTGGCAGGAACGGAGCGGCGGCGCGGAGCGAGCGCTCGCCGCGAAACTGTTGGACCTCCGCGCGAAGGCGGAAGAGCTCCTCTTCTCGTTTCTCGAGCTCGTGGCGAAGCCGCACGTTCTCCGACCGGGCCGTCCAGGTCTCCGCCACCGATGAAGACGTTCCGGAAACCGCCCGCGAGATTCCCGCGACGGCGCGCACGGCGGGGGCGGCGGCGGTCAGGATCCACGACTGAAGGACGGAACCGCGATGCCCCCTCGCGGGTGCTTGAGCGGAAAGAGCGAGCACACAGAGGACGAGAACCGATGCGAGCAGCGCCCCTCCGCGCCGGGGTCGGCTGGTGATTTCGGCACGAACGCCCGCGGGCCTCATTGCGCGCAGCGTCACGTAATCGAGATCTTTCTCAACAGGTTCATGTCGGTGAGCATGGCGCCGGTGCCGAGCGCGACGGAGGCGAGTGGATCCTCCGCGTAGGAGATCGGCAGGCCGGTCTCTTCGCGCAAACGGCGGTCGAGGTTGCGCAGCAGCGAGCCGCCGCCCGTGATGATGATTCCCTCGTCCATGATGTCGGCGGAGAGCTCGGGCGGTGTACGCTCGAGCGCGACGCGAACGGTTTCGACGATGGCGGCGACGACTTCCGCCAGCGCCTCGCGCACCTCTTCGTCCGTCAGAACGAGCGTCTTCGGAACGCCTTCGACGAGGTCGCGTCCCTTGACCTCCATCGTGAGCGGGTCGTCGAGCGGATAGGCGGAACCGATCTCGATCTTCACCTGCTCGGCCGTACGCTCTCCGATCAGGAGGTTGTACTTGCGCTTGACGTACTGGATGATCGCCTCGTCCATCTCGTTCGAGGCGATGCGGACCGAGCGGCTGTAGACGATGCCGGCGAGCGAGATCACGGCGACATCGGTCGTCCCGCCGCCGATGTCCACGATCATGTTCCCGGCCGGCTCGGTAATCGGAAGACCCGCGCCGATCGCCGCCGCCATCGCCTGCTCGATGATGAACACCTCCGACGCGCCGGCGCGCAGCGCCGAGTCCTGAACCGCGCGCTTCTCGACCTGAGTGATTCCCGAAGGCACCGAAATCACGATACGCGGTCGAACGAATAGCGATCGCCCGTGCGCTTTCTTGATGAAGTGATCGAGCATCTTCTCGGTCACTTCGAAGTCGGCGATGACCCCGTCCTTCATTGGCCGGATCGCAACGATGTTGCCCGGCGTGCGGCCGAGCATTTCTTTCGCCTCGGTGCCGACGGCCTCGACCCGGTTGGTCAAGTTGTTGACGGCGACGATCGAAGGCTCACGAACGATGATGCCCTTGCCACGCGCGAACACGAGCGTATTGGCAGTGCCCAAATCGACGGCGAGATCGTTCGAAAAGAGGGAGAAGACGGATCTCCAGGCCAAAGGACCTCCCTAGGCGTCACTAATCGGAAATCGGGAATCGGAAATCGGTCGAATGAGAATACGCGAGCGGCCTCGGATTGTCATCGTCCCACGGCTTCCGATTTCCGATTTACGGCCCTCAGAGCGTCTCGACGAAGACCCGCATCCGACGGATCGTTTCGTTGCCGGAGGCGTCCACCGCCTTGATGACGAGCATGGAATACCCGTCACGCTCGATCGTGACCGTCTTTTTGAAGCTGCCGTCCGACGCGACGTCGGCCGGCTCGGCGTTGACCGTGACGACCGCCCCCTGTTCCGTTTTGCCGAATATCAGAAAGAGGTTGCCCATCTGCTGCGGAGCCAGCACTGAAAGCTCTGGTGGAGTCGTGTCGCCGCTCCCGGTCCGGACCGGTTCGTTCGACATTCGGAAGCGACGCACCGCGCTCCAGTCGGAAGGAACGCCCGCATGGTTGATCGCGGCCAGGCGCCAGAAATAGGAACCCTCCCGGGAGACCTTGATCCTGGCGGAGAGACCCGTGCGATTGTCGAGGTCCACTTCGTTCGCGTCGGGAACGAAGAGGCGCGACCGGGAGATCTGGATGCGGTAGCGCACGGCATCCGGTACGCGCGCCCATTTGAGCTCGACCTCGCCGCCGCTCGTCACGTCGAAGGTGCGATTGTCCGCGGGGAGCAGCGGAAGCGGCGGCTCGGGGAGCAAGACGCGCTCCGAGAACGCCCCCGTCCGCGCGGCGGCGACCACCCTCTGCCGCCCTTCGAGCTCGACCGTATTCAGCCCGGTCGAGACGGTGGCCTTCCCACGAAAGGTGGTCACCTCGGTCTTCTCGCCCTGCGCGACGTCGACGGAAACCCGGGAGTCCCGATCGATCGACGCGGTCGCGTCATCGCTCGCGACCGTCGAGGGGGACGCGGACGTGTATACGTTGACGGCTCCCGAAACCATCTTCACTTCGCTTCCGCTGGCTTCGGTCGCGGATGGCCGGCGGACCTCGAAGAGCGATCCCGGCCGAATCGTGAACAGTGTTCCGTCGGTGAACATGATCTCGGCCGAGCCGTTGCGACCCGTCTTGATGAAGTCGCCGTCGAAGAGCGGCTGCCTCTGGCGGGCGGTCTCGAAGTTGGAGCGGCCTGCTCGCTGAAGAGCCACGTCGCCCTCGACGAAAATGAAAGAGGCGTCACCGTTCTCGTCGGCCCCCCAGCCGCCGAGCACCCGGCGCGAATACGATTCGGACTCGACCGCAAGACGCCAGGCGTCTTCGAAGCGCTGCCCCCCCATCGCGCCTCGCGCGTCCTGGAGCAATCCTCGGGCGCGGGCGATGTTCGAACCCGGCCGGGCGGTGCCGGCCGCGCGCGTCGCCTTAGTGAGAAGCGCATCGGCCGTTTCGATCTCGGCGCGTGCACGGGCTTCCGCGGTGGGCTTCGTCTTGACGTACGCGCGATAACCGAGAATGCTGCCGGCCGCGACGAGCGCGATCACCAAACCCCAGGTGGTGATCTTCCGGACGGGAATCACGAACCAATCGAGGTCCGCTCCCACGAGCCGGCCGAGATTCCGTCTCCGCATAACTTTCGTGCTTGGCGATACTTACCGTGTCTGCTTATAGCACACCCGGGAGATGTCGCGCGGACAGGTCCACCGGACCTGCACCCGCCACCTCACCTTCGCGGGGACAGGTCTCCGACGGCTGCTATAGTCGCCCGTTCCGAAAAAAGGAGCCCGGATGCTCAAAACCATGCGCGCCAGCTTCCACAAGCTCAAGTGGACGTTGTTCGCGGTGATCATCGTCTTCGTCCTCGGGTTCGTCTTCTTTTCCGGATCGAACTGGGGGGGGACGGGCTCGAGCCAGGTCGTCGCCCGGATGGGCGGCAAGGAAATCTCGGCGGTCGAGTTCGACCGGATCTATCAGAACCAGGTCCAGCGCTATCGTGAGATGTACAAGGGCAGCTTTTCGCCCGAGCTCGCGCGGGCGCTCGACCTGCCGCGACAGGTCTTAGACGGGATCATCGACCGCAAGCTGCGGCTGGAAGCTGCCAGGCGACTGAATCTGCGCGTGTCCGACGAGGAGCTCGCGCGTGCGATCGCGTCGTCCCCCTACTTCCAGGAGAACGGGCAGTTCATCGGTGCGGAGCGCTATGCCGAACGGCTGAGGCTAGCCGGGATGCTTCCGGAGACCTTCGAAGAGGGCGTCCGGGAAGATCTCCTCGTCGACAAGTACACCGCGCTCGTCAAGGCGAGTGTCGCCATCCCGGAAGCCGACATCCGGCGGGAGTTCTCCGCGAAGAACGACAAGGCAAAGATCGAGTACATCGTCGTTCCGGCCAGCCGTCTCGACAGCGCCGTCGAGCCTACCGAGGCGGACTTGAAGACGTACTACGACAAGAGCAGGGAGCGCTATCGCGCTCCCGAGCAGCGACGCGCTAACTATCTCCTGGTCGATCGACTCAAGGTCCGCGCGAAGATGCCCGTGTCCGATCCGGAGATCCGTGCGGAGTACGAGGCGAAGAAGGCGACCTTCTCGGTGCCCGAGCAGGTGAGCGCTTCGCACATCCTGATCGCGATCGATCCGAAGGGAGGCCCCGACTCCGATGCCAAAGCGAAGGCGAAGGCCGAGGCGCTCATGGCTCGGGCGAAAGCGGGCGAGGACTTCGCGAAGCTCGCCAGCGCGAACACGGACGATCCCAGCGGCAAGGAGAACGGAGGCCAGCTGCCGCCGTTCGGGCGCGGTCAGATGGTCCCCGAGTTCGAGCAAGTCGCCTTCGACATGAAACCGGGGGAGATCCGGGGTCCGATCAAGACGAGCTACGGCTATCACGTCATCAAGTTGACCGCGAAGACGTCTGCAACCACGCGCTCTCTCGAAGAGGTCCGCCCGAGCATCTCCGGCGAGCTCGCCGAGCGGAAGGCTTACACCGAGGCCGAGCGTCTCGGCAAGGAGCTCGCTCAAAGAATCCGTTCTTTGAAGACGAAGTCGGACGAGGAGCTCCGGAAGCTCCAGAGCGACGTGGTCACGTACAACACCACCGACTGGTTCTCGCGGACCGGACCGATCGAAGGAATCGGACCCAACGCGGCGTTCTCAAACGAGGCGTGGGCGCTGAAGATCGGCGACGTCACGACCGTCCCGATCGCGACGCCCCGCGGCCCGGTATTCGTGCGTCCGATCGCGGAAAGACCGACCGCGGTGCAGCCGTTCGACGAGGTCAAGGCGAAGGTCACCGAGGACTGGAAGACGGAGCGGCGCGAGAAGGATGCGCTCGAGAAGCTCGAGCCCGCTGCCCGGGAGCTCGCCTCCGGAACGACGCTCCCTGCGCTCGCCACTCGCTACGAGACCGAGGTGAAGACGACGTCCGACTTCGGTCCGGAGGGACCAGTTCCCGACCTGGGAGCGGCGCCGCGACTCGTCGAGGCGGTTTTCAAGACTCCGGCCGGCCAGGCGGGTCCCCCCGTGCCGGTGCCTTCGGGATTCGTGCTCTTCCGCGTGCTCACGCGCACCGAGGCCGATCCGGCGACCTTCGACACGCAGAAGGTGCAGCTCGCCGAATCGCTGCGCGCGAAGGAGGCGGATCGGCTCATCCGCTCCGTGGTCGCCCAGATGCGGGCCGACAAGAAGATCGAGGTCAACGAGGAGGTCCTGAACTCGTTCCTGCCGGCGACGACGAAACGAGGTTGACTTCCACTGTCATCCCGAGGCCCGAAGGGCCTTCGCTCAGGATGACACAGGAGGGATCTAGAATCCTCTCGTGATCGGCCGCCTGGTCGGACGCCTCGCCACCAAGGCGACGGATCACGTGATTCTCGACGTCGGGGGGGTTGGATACCTCGTCCACATCCCTCTTTCCACCTTCTACGAACTTCCGGAAGTGGAGAGCCCTGCTTCGCTCTGGATCCATACGTACGTGCGCGAGGACAGCCTCTCGCTCTACGGCTTTTTGACCGAGCGTGAGCGGGGACTCTTCCTGATGCTTCTCGACGTTGCCGGAATCGGTCCGCGCGTCGCGCTGACGGTCCTCTCCGGGATTCCTCCAACCGAGCTGGTCGAGGCGCTGCAGGAACAGGACGTGCGGCGTCTCGTGGCGGTGCCAGGCGTGGGGAAGAAGACCGCCGAGCGGATGGTGCTCGAGCTCTCCGAAAAGGCCGCGAAGTTCGCGGCCGAGCCGGCCGCTCCGCGTCCTCCGACCGTGGCTCCCGATGACGTCGTTTCGGCGCTCGTCAACCTCGGCTACCGCAAAGGAGACGCCGAGAGAGCCGTGGATGCGATCATGCACAGCGGAGCCCCGGCGGACTTCGGAGATTTCCTGAAGATCGCACTGAAAAAACTGACCGGTGGATAATCCTCTCGATGACCGATGACAAGGCGATCCTCGTCGGCACCGCTGTCGACGACGACGTCGCGGTCGAGCCGAAGCTTCGACCTCAGAAGCTCTCTGAATACATCGGCCAGACGAAGGTTCGAGAGAACCTCGACGTTTTCCTCGCTGCCGCGCGTGGCCGGGGCGAACCGCTCGACCATCTCCTCTTGACGGGCCCGCCCGGTCTCGGCAAGACGACGCTCGCTTACATCGTCGCGACCGAAATGGGAGCCGGCTTGCGCACGACATCCGGTCCGATGCTCGAGCGGAAGGGAGACCTCGCCGGGATCCTGACCAATTTTCAACCGCGCGACGTTCTTTTCATCGACGAGATCCACCGCTTGAACCCCGCCGTCGAAGAGACGCTCTACCCCGCGATGGAGGACTTTCGACTCGACATCGTCATCGGCGAAGGTCCCATGGCGCGCGTCTTCAAGCACGACCTTCCTCCATTCACGTTGATCGGCGCGACGACTCGACCCGGTTTGTTGTCTCAGGCCCTGCACGCTCGATTCGGGATCTCCTTCCGGCTCGACTTTTACGACGTGGACGCACTTCGCCGGATCGTGCAACGCTCCGCCCGGATCCTCGGGATCCACGTCTCCGAAGACGCCGCGACCGAGATCGCCCGGAGGAGCCGCGGGACTCCGCGGATCGCGAACCGACTCCTCCGCCGGGTGCGGGATTTCACGGAGGTCGCGGGAAAGGACCGGATCGACCTCGCGACGGCGCGGGAGGCGCTCGCCCGGCTGGAAGTGGACGAGCACGGGTTCGACGATCTCGACCGGCGGATTCTCTCGACGATCATCGAAAAGTTCGGCGGCGGCCCGGTCGGGATCAACTCGATCGCCGCGTCACTCGGGGAAGACCGGGGCACGCTCGAGGACCTCTACGAGCCTTACCTGATCCAGGCAGGCTTTCTCCAGCGGACGCCGCGGGGCCGCGTGGCTTCGGCGCAGGCCTACCGCCACCTGGGAATCGTCTCACCCCGGAAAGAGGGATCACTGTTCTAGCTCCGCACCGGTCATCCCGAGGCCGAGGGCCGAGGGATCTCGAGATTCCTCGGAGCTTGTCCCTTGCATGACGGTGGTGTCAATCCGGCGAAGTGAGATCCTTCGCTTCGCTCATAGCCTGCCCCGAGCGAAGCGAGGGGATGACAGCAGGGGGCGACGGACTCGGAATGACAGGGAAACAGCAATGAAACGCGGCGTCCTGATCTACAACCCCACGGCGGGACAGCGTGATCGCGCCGCGCACATGGAGGCGCTGATCGAGAAGATGCGCGGCGCTGGACTCGATCTCGTGAACGCGCCGACCACCGCGC
>DASXTN010000137.1:0-3171 GCA_036505435.1 Thermoanaerobaculia bacterium
TCGATGATCTTCTGAAGCGTGCGACCGGTATCCACGATGTCCTCGACGATGATGACGTCCTTGCCCGCCACGTCCGTCGTGAGATCGCGGACGAGCCGGACGTTTCCCGACGAGCGAGTGCCCGAGCTGTAGGAGGAGACCTGAAGGAAGTCGAGTGAGACCGGGGTCTTGAGCTTCTTCGCGAGGTCACAGAGAAAGAAA
This sequence comes from Thermoanaerobaculia bacterium, assembly GCA_036505435.1. Taxonomy (GTDB): domain Bacteria; phylum Acidobacteriota; class Thermoanaerobaculia; order UBA5066; family Gp7-AA6; genus Gp7-AA6. The sequence goes on from DASXTN010000137.1 coordinate 202, forward strand.
ACCGAACCCTTGAGGATCCCCACGAGAAGAGCGGGCCGTCCCTCCTGATCTTTGTCGAGCTCCGAGGCGAGGCGGGTGATTCCCTCCTCGAGGGATCTCGTGTCGATGAGGGTGCGGCCCAGTTTCAAGACCGCTGCGAAAGGGGGCGCGCGAGCCGCGGGCGTTGTGACTGATGAAGGCGTGCTCCGTGCGGAAATGGCGCTACAGCCGACAACACACGATCCCCTCTCATGCCCGTCGAGCGAGTTCAGCTTCCGAACGAAGACTATATCCGCGCTACGGAGCGTTCAAGGCTGCCCGCTTGAGCAATCCCGCAGGGAACGCACGAAGCGCGCATCGACGGCTCCGCCGCGACCGAAGATCGCGGTCTCGCGGAGCGAGCGGGGCGGCCGGGAAGGGCGCGGACTGCGCCCCGTATACTCCCCGCCATGTCTCGCGCGCCCGACGAGCCGGCGACTCCTTCCGAGGAAGAGCTCATTCGAAATCGGCGCGAGAACCTGCGCCGATTGCTCGAGACCGGCGGCTCGACGAGCCTCTACCGCTATCCGGTCTCTGCCACCGTCTCGGATATCGTGGCGCGGCATCGCGAGCACACGACGGAGGATCTTCAGCGCGATCCCCCTTCCGTTTCGACGGCGGGGCGAGTGCTCGCGCAGCGTCACCAGGGCAAAGCGGGCTTTCTCGACCTCTCCGACGGACGCAGCCGCCTCCAGATCTATGTTCGACGGGACATCGTCGGCGATGACGCTTTCGAGCTCTATCGGCGACTCGATCTCGGCGATTGGCTCGGCGTCGAAGGAGAAGTCTTCCGCACGAGAACGGGGGAGCTGTCGCTCAAAGCGCACAGCCTGACGTTTCTAGCGAAGTGCCTTCGGCCGCTCCCCGAGAAGTGGCACGGGCTTCGCGACGTCGAGCGGCGCTATCGGCAGCGATACCTCGACCTCGCTGTCAATCCGGAGTCCCGTCTTGTTTTCGAGACGCGGGCGGCAATCGTCCGCTACATCCGCAAGTTTCTCGACTCCCGCGGGTACCTCGAGGTCGAGACACCGATGATGCAGCCGATCGCCGGCGGAGCGCTCGCGCGACCGTTCAAGACCCATCACAACGCCCTCGGACTCGATTTGTACCTGCGTGTCGCGCCGGAGCTCTACCTCAAACGACTCGTGGTGGGCGGCGTCGAAAAGGTCTATGAGATCAACCGCAACTTCCGAAACGAGGGGATCTCCACCCAGCACAATCCCGAGTTCACGATGCTCGAGTTCTACCAAGCGTACTCGGAAGGCGCGGACCTGATGCGGCTGACCGAAGAGATGCTTTCCGGCCTCGTGCTCGAGGTCGCCGTAGCTTCGCGCACGCCGTGGAAAGGAGATTCGATCGACTGGACCCCGCCGTATCGCCGACTCACGATGCGCCAGGCGGTGCGCGAGTTCACCCGGAACGATCCACGCGGTGAGGTCGCGGAAAACGAGATCGGGACAGCGGAGGGGCTCTTCGCCGCCGCGACCCGGTTCGGCGTCGATCGGCCGGGAAGGTTTCGAGGGCAGAAGGGGAAGCTCCTGGCGGCGCTGTTCGAAGCGGTTGCCGAGGAGCGGCTCGTGCAGCCCACTTTCCTGTATGAGTTCCCGACCGAAATCTCGCCTCTCTCTCGCGCGAGCGCCACGGACCCCGAGTGGGCCGATCGCTTCGAGCTGTACGCAGGCGGGATGGAGATTGCGAACGGCTTTTCGGAGCTGAACGATTCCGCGGTTCAGGCCGAGCGATTCCGGCGGCAGATGGAGGAGCGCGCGAAAGGGGACCTCGAAGCCGCCGAGTTCGACGCCGACTACGTGGAGGCGCTCGAGTACGGTCTGCCCCCAACGGCGGGTGAGGGGATCGGGATCGACCGGCTCACGATGCTCTTGACGGACCGACATTCCATAAGAGACGTGATCCTTTTTCCGCTCCTGCGTCCGCAGGCCGGAAGACAGGAGACGGAAAACGGACGATGAAGAGGCGTCTTCCCTTTCCCGTTTTCCGACTCCGATGAGCTTCGAATCCTTCGTCGCGGTGCGATACCTCGCCGCCTCACGACGTCGGGCACACATCGCGCTCATCTCGACGATCTCGATCCTGGGACTGGCGGTCGGCGTCGCGGCTCTCGTTCTCTCGCTGTCTCTGCTTTCGGGCTTCCAGGACCGCATCCGCGCTCAGATGGCGCAGAGGAGCCCTCATCTGCGCGTGTCGCCGGCGCGGGGTGCAAGCCTCGCCGAGCCCGGCCGGGTGCGCGAAGCGCTGGAATCCCTGGCCGGAGTCCTGCGGGTCGAGCCGGCGATCGAGGGACGCGGGTGGGCATCGGGCTCCGCGATCGAGTCGACGATGCCGATTCGGTACCGAAATGCGGCTCCCGGTGCGCTTCCCCTGGTCGTGCCGGGCGCCCCTCCCCCCGTGCGCGTGAGCGCCTCGGTCGCGACCCGAACGCGCACGGCCCCCGGAGACCTTCTGACCATCACGTCTTCGCGGACCCGTCTCTCGCCTCTCGGACCGTTGCCGGTCGCGGTCGTGTTCCGCGTGGCGGAGGTCCACCGCGCCGGCGCTCTCGAGAAGAACCCCGACGTGGAGGTCCCGGAGGAGTCCGCGCGATTGCTCTCCGGCGTGTCCTCGGGAGCGCGCGCCTACGAGGCGCGGATGTCGACTCCGGCTCGCGCCGAGGCGGCCGCCCGCGCCGTCGCCCTGCTGCTCGGTCCCGCTTATCGGGTCGAGACCTGGCGAGAGATGAACGCGCCGCTGTCCTTCGCTCTCCGACTCGAGAAGGCGGTCATCTTCGCGACCGTTGCGCTGGTGATCGTCGTGGCTGCGCTGACGATCGTCTCCAACATCGCGCTGACCGTCGTCGAGAAGAAACGTGATTTGGGCGTGCTTACCTCGCTCGGAGCGACGCCGGGCTCGCTCGCCCGGATTTACCTCACTCTCGGCGCAACGATCGGCGCGGGC
>DASXTN010000138.1:0-3581 GCA_036505435.1 Thermoanaerobaculia bacterium
AGCTATACGAAGCATGCGAAGACGTTTATCGCGGTCGGCGAGTCGGATAACGACCGCTCGTGGGCGGAACCGATGGGGATGGCGCTTGAGCTGATCCCGGAGAAGGATCCCACGCGGTTGCGCAAAGGGGAGAATTTGACCGTTCGTTTGCTGCGCGACGGGAAGCCTGTGTCGGGCCTCGCCGTCGGTCTGCTCGGTGCTGGTGAAAGGACTGGAACGCTACGGACGACCGATGTGCAGGGGCGTGTCGAGTTCGCCTTTCCTCGGTCTGGGTGGTGGCTTCTTCGCGCGACGCAGCTCGGGCGCTCGTCGAAGCCCGAAACCGACTGGGAGAGCCATTTCACAACACTGACGCTGTTTGCGCAGGGCGAGGGCAGGAATTGACCCAGAAGTCTCGAGACCCCAGCTACGGTTTGACACAGGTTCGATGTGGCGTTGACCGCTCATCCTCAGGGACGACTTCGGCTGTCCGGTGGTCGTCCACTCGGTGGGAACGCGGAACAGCGTTTGCATTCTGTCGACCAGCCCGTCGCGAGCTGGTGTTCGGCCTCGAATCAGACAATGCTGATCGCGGCGAATGGTAAACGTGAATGGTATACTCCCCCAGGGTATCTGGGAAGATGGCGGTGGCAAGGACCGGTAAGCTTCTGCCCGTCGCCGGAACACTCTTCGTTCCGGACGAGCGCAAGGGGGAAGTGCGCCGGCGGCTGAAGCGCGCTCGAGGGCAAGTGGACGGTATCGAGAGGATGCTGGACGCCAATCGTACTTGCGCCGAGATCCTGCAACAGATCGCCGCTGCCCAGGAAGCGCTGCGCGCGGCCGGAAAGCTCATGGTCCGCAGCTACATGGAGAAGTGCGCAACCGAAGGGATTAGATCGGGTCGCGAGAAGGAGATCTACGACGAGTTCTTGGAGATCATTTATCGCATGGTCCGTTGATAGCGGACCGGAAGGAGAAACGAAATGAAAAAGAGGCTTTCTGCTATAGTTTTCGGAGGTCTGCTGGTGCTTCTGGCGGGCCTGGCCTTGAGCCCGGCCGCTGCGGGCGACACCACGAAATACGTGTGCAGTTTGACCGGAAAGACAGTCGACCAGTGCTGCTGCGTCCCGCAGAAGGACGGGAAGCTGTACTGCACCCTCGCCAAGCAAACCGTCGATTCCTGCTGCTGCAAGGAAGTATCAAGCAAGTAACGGCGAAAGGCTCCTGCGCGGAAGGCCTCGTCGTCGCGCGATCAGATTGACCCGGCGGCCGCGCTAGCCGCCGCGGCGCAAGGCCCTACAGCGAATCCGAACCTGCGAAGTAGCTCTTCGACCTGGTCCTTCGTCGCGCCGAGCTTGGGCGCCGCAGCGATCAGGTCAGCCGCAAAGACCGGATACCAATTTCGGCGGCTCTCATCCGAGAGTCCGGCGACATCGAGCGGTTCGATGGCTTCGCGAATCTTCCTGAAGAGCGCCATTCGATCGCCGGGGGCAAGGCCGATCGCCATCCGGCAGCAGCGGCGCAGCGCGGGGCCGAAGACGGGGTGATTTCCCGAGAGAAAGGAACCGGACAGCTCCGGACGCAAGAGCCGACGCGCCGCTTCCGCAAAGCTCGCGGCGGCGAAGTAGAGCAGCGTCAGGGCAGCAAAGACCGGGAAGTCGTGGAAGTTCGCGTAGAGGGCGGAGACCAGCAACGCGGCGGTATCGGCCTCGAGGAGTGTCAGGGTGGCATAGCGCTCCAGCCTGGCGGAGAAGGCCGTCTGTCCCCAGGAAGTTTCCACGGCCGCGGCGAGCCCCTCGATGCCGAGGAGCGTCAGTGGGAAACCGGTCGAGAGAAGCGGGTCCACGAAGGCGGCGGCCGAAGGAAGCAGCATCCAGTTCGGGCCGGCGACAGTCCCGCTTCGGAAGGAGAGGGCCGGGCGGTAAACGAAGGGAAGAAGCGACCGGCTGTCCGCGAACTGTTCGCGGACCGTCGGAAGTCGCGCTAGCAGCCGATCCCAGGCCGGAGCGCCCGCGGCCAGATCGAGCTCCCGGGCGAGTCGCGCCGTCGCAGCCACGCCGGCGCTCGTGATGCCGTTGTTGAAGCGCAGCACCCAGATCCATCCTCCGTCGAAGACGTGGTGCACGGCGGCGTCGTCCACCGGATAGGGCGGCGGGTCGGTGGAGGGGAAGATTTGCATTTCGTCCAGGCGGCGAACGCCGGAAAAATGGTTATAGAGCCCCTCGGTCGCCGGAAGCGTCGGGAGCGTTGCGCCGGAGAGTCCGAGGACGCGGTGCAGGAACCCGGATGGACCCGAGGCGTCCACCACGAACCGCACGCGAAACGCCAGCCGGCGGCCCATTCGCGTTCCTTCGAGAGAGGCCGTGTCCCCCTGCCACGAGAGGCTTTCGAGGTTCGTCTGATCGAGGTACTCCGCGCCCTCCGACTGCGCTTCTTCGACGAGAAATCGGTCGAAGTCCGCCCGATACCAGTGGGTGTCGGCGACTTCGTCGTGCGGGCTCGCGGCGACGAGGAGCTGATCGCCACGGTCCGGATCCGCCGCGAACGGCTTTCCGAGCTCGTGGCCGTAGAACGTGAAGCCGCGTTTCAAGCCGCAGCCGATCTCGGGATACCGGCGCTGCCATTCCCCCCAGGACGCGAGCGGCCGGATCCGCGGCAGCGCGTAACGGTCGGCGAGCTGTTCGAGCAGGAGATTCGCCAGAGGCGAAGACGACTCACCGATGGCAAAGCGAGGATGCGTTCCCCTCTCGATCAAGACGACCGAACGTCCGAGCCGGCGAAGGATCAGAGCCGTGAGCGAACCGGCGAACCCGGAACCGACGATGGCGACGTCGAACGGCCCGCTCAGGAGCTTCCTCCGCAGATTTGGCAATCGACCGGCGGCGGCACTATCTGTCGGAGGTTCATGACGCGAAGGCGTTCGACGCGAGCGGGGAAGCAGTCCGCGCATCGGCGCAGCGACTCGAGGCTCCAGACATCGGCGAAGACGCGCCCCCGCCGGAGAGCGAGCGCGCGGGCGGCGGCGGCCTCGAGCGTACGGAGATCCGGTAGCGAAAACTCACCCCTGTCCCGTAGAGTCTCCAGGGCGCCGTTTCCGAGTCGCGTCGCGATGATCGAGACCGCCGTCGCGCCACTGTCGAAAGCGAACTCGACGGAGCGCTGGACCCACGATAAGGTCTCGTCCGCGGGGATCCACGGCAGGGCTGTCAGGACGAAAACGCGGAGGGCGAGGCCATTTTCTCGGAGGAACCCCGCGGCGCGGCGAAACCGCTCGAGAGTCATTCGCTTGTTGAGTCGCGGAAGAACTTCCGGATGCACGGTCTCGAGCCCGATGGCGACTTCGAGCTCGCCGCGGAGAAGGCTCCGGAAGGCGAGGCAGGCGCGTCCGACGAGTGCCGGATGCGACTCGACGATCACGCGCTCGAAGGGGTCGAGGAGACGGGCGATTTCTCCGTAGTCCGCGGGCGGGATCGCCTTCGGGTCGAAGAAGCTCCCGGCGTTGTAGAGCTTGATCCGGCGGGCCGGCGGCAGAGAGACGAGCGCCTGTCTGAGTTGCTCGGGGATCGCGCCCTGCTCGGTCGTTTCGGTCAGCGTGTTCTGCC
>DASXTN010000139.1:0-4118 GCA_036505435.1 Thermoanaerobaculia bacterium
CGGCACGGCGAATTCCTGCGGCACGGTCGCGCGCGCCATCGGATTGTTGTAGAGGAACTTGGGCTCGAGGTAGAGCGTGATGCCGCGAGAGCGGATCGCGGTGCGCAGGAGTCCTGCAGCGTCGTCGGCGAAAGCGGGATACACGATTCGGATTCCCGGCAGGGTGACGAGCCACCCCTCGATCGTCTGTGAGTGGTAGAGGCCGCCGCCGATGTAGCCGCCGGAGGCGAGCCGCACTGTGACGTTCGGCACGAACTTGCCGTTGGTTCTCCAGTATTCGTGCGACATCTCGACCATCTGTTCGGCTGCCGGCCAGAAGTAGTCAGCGAATTCCGCGCCCTCGACGACCACTCGGATGTCTTCAGAGAGTCTCGAGAAGCCGTCGCAGGTCCCCAGGATGTAGTCCTCCGCGATCGGTCCGTTGAAGACTCGGTGCGGACCGAACTCCTGCTGCATCCCTTTGGTCACGTTGAAAACCCCGCCCTTGTCGCGGTACGCGACATCCTGGCCCCAGATGTAGGTGTCGGGGTTACGTCGGAACTCCTCCTTCAAGGTCTGGTTGATCGACTGCACGAGCGTCATCGTCTCGCCGGTTCCGTCGGGCAGCCCTTCCGGCCACTCCGGCGGCGTCCAGGGCTCCGGGGTCACGTACCGGAAGATGGACTCCGGTGTCGGGTCCGGCGCGCGGCGGGCCCGGTCGGCGGCCTCTTCGTAGGTCTGCTGGTTATGGGCCTCGATCGCGATGACCTCCTCATCCGAGAGGAGGCCGTTTTCGATCAAAGTCCGACGGAAGCGCGGCAGCGGGTCGGCCTCACGGGCCGCGGCGAGCTCCTCGGGCGACCGGTACAGCTCGTGCCGATCGGAGTTCGAATGCGAGTGAATCCGCACGACGGTCGCGTAAACGATCGCGCAGCCTTCGCCGGTTCGGACGAAATTCGCCGCTTCGCGCATCGCGCGGAAGCTGTCGAAGACGTCGAGTCCGTCGCAGTGAAAAATCCGGAGGTTCAAGAAGCCGGAGAAATTGTCGGCCGGAACGGGGTTCGCCGTCTGGTCCCACTTCGGCACCGAGATGCCATAGCCATTGTCTTGAATGACGAAGACGACCGGGAGCTTCTCGCGCGACGCACCGTTGACGGCTTCGTAGAAGTAACCTTCGGCGGTCGAGGACTCACCGACCGAGCAGAAGACGATCGAGTCCTTTCCGTAGGTCTTGACCGCGCGGCCGAGCCCGGCGGCGTGTTGCGCATGGTTTGCGACGCAGGACGACACGTTCTGAATCCCGATCTCCGGCTTCGCGAAGTGGTTGGACATGTGGCGTCCGCCGGATGCGACGTCGGTCGCCTTGGACATTCCGTTTAGAAGGATCTCTTCGGCCGTGAGGCCCGCGGCGACACAGGTCGCGAGGTCGCGGTAGTAGGGGAACAGATAGTCCCGACCGGGCCGGAAGGTCATGCCGAGGGCGAGCTGGATCGCGTCGTGCCCGGCGCATGGAGCATGGTAGCTCCAGCCGAGTCCCTGCTTCAGGTAGTTCGGTGCCTTGTCATCGAGCACCCGGGCGAGGTGCATGAGCCCATACCATTTCTTCAGCTCTTCGCGGGAAACGCCGGCCACTCCCGCCGGGTGTGCCAGCTCTGCGGTCTCTCGAGGCGTCAAAGTCCCTCCATGCAGAAAGGCGAAAACACAAATTGTAGCGGGTTTTATTCGACCGTCGGGACCCGGAGCGGCCGGAACGGCTCGCCCGTCAGTGCCTGCGTGCGCTTCCGCGGGCCGAGTCAATCGTCCACCAAACGCTCGGGGGAAGCGACAGTCTCATCGTCAGAAGGGTCGAGTGGAGACCTGACCCAAGGACCTCCTGCTACCATCTTCTCAATGCCCCTCCAACCGGAGCGTTTCCCTCCGGCCGGGCGTGAGGAGACACTGCGCCGGGAGATGGTCGAGCGTTACGTCTCGGCACGCGGCGTCGACGATCCCCGCGTACTCGCCGCGATGCTCGACGTGCCCCGCCACCGCTTCGTTCCGGATCCGCTCCGCGCGAAGGCGTACGGAAACCATTCGCTTCCGATCGGACATGGTCAGACGATCTCGCAGCCTTCCGTCGTGGGTCTGATGACTCAGCGGCTCGCGGTCCAGCCGGGTCAGAAAGTCCTCGAGATCGGTACCGGGTCCGGATACCAGGCGGCGGTTCTTTCCCGAATCGCGCGCACGGTGTATTCCCTGGAGAGAATCGACGAGCTCGCTCGCTCCGCCGCCCAGACGCTCTCGGAGCTCGGCTATCAGAACGTTTCCGTGAAGGCGTTCGACGGGACCTACGGGTATCCTGCCGCCGCCCCGTACGACCGCATCCTCGTGACCGCGGGAACCGACGAGATCCCCGAGACCCTTCTCGCGCAGCTCGCTGTCGGCGGTCGCCTCGTCGCCCCCGTGGGTCCCGCAGACCGCCAGCGGATCCGCGTCGTGCGTCGACGCAAGACCGACTTCGCCCGAGAAGACGGCGAAGAAGTCGTCTTCGTTCCGCTCATCGGACGGTTCGGTCGGGCGCCCGCGTGATCGCGAGGCGCGCGCTCGTCTCCGGGCGCGTTCAAGGGGTGGGGTTTCGTTTCTTCGCGGAGCGGGCGGCGCGAGCGGCGGGGGTACGCGGCTGGGTTCGAAACCTTCCCGACGGCCGCGTTGAAACCGTGGTCGAGGGAGAAGAGAGCGCGGTCGCGCGCTACCTCGACGAGATTCGGCGTGGACCCTTCGGGGGAAGCGTCCGGGGATGTCAGGTCGAGGATCGCCCTCCCGAAGGCTTCGACCGGTTCGAGATCACGCGTTGATCAACCTGCGTCGGTTCGTGCGGGACGTGCCCGACTTTCCGACGCCCGGGATTCTCTTCCGAGACATCACCCCGCTCCTCGCTTCGCCGCAGGCGTTCGCCGCCGCGATCGAAGCCATGGTCGACCCGTTCCGCCGCGCGGACGCAACGAAGGTCGTCGGGATCGAAGCGCGCGGATTCATGTTCGGCGCCGCAATCGCGCGCGAACTGGGCCTGGGATTCGTTCCCGCGCGCAAGCCCGGGAAGCTACCGGGGAAGACGGAGAAGATCGCCTACGGCCTCGAATACGGCTCCGACGGGCTGGAGGTCCATGTGGACGCCTTTGCGCGGGGGGATTCGGCCTTGATCGTCGACGACGTCCTCGCGACCGGCGGGACTTCGGCAGCCGCCGCCGAGCTGGTCGAACGGCTGGGCGCCCGGGTCATTGGTCTGGTTTTCTGCATCGAGCTCGCCGATTTGAACGGGCGGTCACGCCTTTCGGGGCGCCGGGCGCATGCAGTGCTGGTACTATGAAGCAGAGCTTCCGACCCGGCCGAAACGGCAACACGTAGAACAGATGGCCGAAGAACGCATCCTCATCGTTGACGACGACGAGGACATTCTGTTGATCGTTCAGACGATCCTCGCCAACGCGGGCTACTCCGTCACGGTCGCGCGCAACGGGCGGGAGGGGGTCGACCTGGCGCTCGAGTTGAAGCCGGACTTGATCCTCCTGGACGTCATGATGCCGGAGCTCTCGGGATGGGAGGTCTGCACGACCCTGAAAAACGCTCCGGAGACGCGCCAGACCCCGATCGCGATGATGACGGTCAAGAGCGAGATCCGCGACCTCATCACCGGTATGCAGGTCGGGGCGGACGACTACATCACGAAACCGTTCACCCGGCGCAAGCTCCTCGCGACCGTCCGTCAGCTCCTCGATCAGCGGGGCGAGAGCTCCCCATCGTTCCTCGCGGCCGAGAACGAGCAGGTGCGGTTCAAGAGCCTGCTCTTCGATCCAGTGACGGATCTGCCGACGGTCCCTGTCATCATCGACGCGCTGCGAGATCGGCTGCTCGACAGCCGCGACCTCGCTGTCCTCTACGTCGACGTCGAACAATACAGCCACATCGAAGACACCTACGGATGGGAGGTCTTCGACGGTCTCCTGAGGCACACCGCGAAGGCGCTCCGCCGGATGCTCGGGACCGTCTTCGCGACCGAGGACTTCGTCGCGGTCAACCGCACCGGCGGCTCGGACTTCTACGTGTTTACGAGCCTGGACGGGGGGGAGGAGGCGCTCGGGCGTCTTCAGCGAAAAGCGCGC
>DASXTN010000140.1:0-5817 GCA_036505435.1 Thermoanaerobaculia bacterium
ACGAACGGGACGAATGCCGACAGGACGAGCCGATCGCTGGTGGCGTAGTTCACGAGGAAGCCGGCGGCGCGGTTGAGCGTCCTGACCTCATCGTGGGACGACGGGATCTCGCCGACCGTTCCGTCGCGGCGGCCGATCCGGACCTGGTCCTGATCGATGTACTGGAAGGAGAAGTCCAGAGTGAACTGCCGCGGTAGCGGAAGGTTCAGCGAATGCGGATCCATCGGACACATCGCGGAGCCGCAGCTGGCGAAGAGAGTCGTCGAAGATACCGAGAGAAGCACGGCGGCGAGCGCCGCGCGAACGAGTGTTGTTCGAACGAAAGCCATGATGAGCCTCCAGTCGAAGGACCGGCGCATCCGCCCGCCGCGTTCGCGGTACGGATCGGAAGCGCCGAAATGGAAACAGGAGGAGCTCTAGGCTCGGGGAGGAGGCTCGAACGGGTCGGGAAAGTTCTCTGCCGCGCAGGTCGCCGGAGAGGCAGCAACGCGGCCGGTTTCGACCGGCGCCGGCAGAGGAGATGTCGTTTGAAAAACGAACTTCGCCGCGATCAGGCCGACGGCGTCGTCGGAACCGCAGCGCTTGAAGGAGCAACCCGTGGCCATGCGGGAGCAGCTGCCGTGCATCGTCTGGGGACAGCAACATGCGTCGGCTCGCGACGCAAGTAGAGCGAAGGAGCCGAGCCAGCCCGGCAACAGGACAGCGATCAGTAGGCACCGGAGCGGCTTCACCGGTCGAGCAGTCTACTTGCTCTTTTTTTTCGGGGCAAAGCCTCGCACGTCCTTCTTCACCAGGCTCTCGATCTGCTCCTTCGTCAGTTTCTTGCCGAAGGGAGGCATGTCCTCGCCGCCGTTGGTGACCTGCTTGATGAGGTCCGCGTCGCTCTTCTCCGCCTGCCATTCGGGGTCGGTCATGTCCTGGGCCATGAGCTGCCTGCCTTTCGGCGTGTCGGCGCGTCCGTCCTCGCCGTGACACTTCGCGCAGTACTCCTTGAAGAGCGCGGAGGGATGGTCTTCGGTGGCGTAGAGAAGAAGACCGAACGAGAGAAAGCCGCCGAAAACGACGCCCACGAGCACTCTCGTTGCTTTCATCCTTTCCTCGCTTTCTCAAGATCGCGGAGGATGTGCTCCGGTTCCCATCTCTCACCGTAGTAGATGGCCGCGAGCCGTCCCTCGGGATCCACGACCGCGACGGCCTGCGCGTGGATCACCTGTCCTTTGTCGGGATAGTAGATGACGCCGAATTTCGAGGCCACGTCCGCGACGGCCCTGGGGTCGCCGGTCAAGAACTTCCAACGGACGGGGTCCGCTCCGAGGTGCGCCGCATAGTCTGCCAGGACCTTTGGCGTGTCGTGCTCCGGGTCGACGGTGATCGTCACGAGCCGTCCGAACCCCTTCTCCTTAAGCATCGAGTCGAGCTTCGCGAAGCGGGTAGCCGTCAAAGGGCAGGCGGTCGCGACCGGGCAGCGCGTGTAGAGGAACGTGACCGCGATCGGCTCGCCGCGCATCTGCGAGAAGCGAACGGTGCGGCCGGTCTGATCGGTCAGGGCGAAGTCGGGAACGCGATCGCCGACGGCGACGCTGCGGTTCGGCTGCGGGGTCACGACGGCGGAAGCGGGCGATACGCCACCCGGCGTTCCCGAGGACGTCGGCACGAACCCCTTCGTCAGGATTTCCTCGAGCCAGAAGTCACCGCGATCCGAGACGAGCTTCGCCTCGATCCGATCGCCTTCGTGGAGGATCTCGAAGACCTGCGGATCGTCGCGCACCGGGAACGACATCGTCATCGCGTCCATCAGCCCCACCACCGCCTCGTGCTCGACAGTGATCTCCCGTTTATCGGCGTCGACCTTGCGAATGATTCCGCGAAAGGGGTAGCGTGCCTCCTTTGAGGCCGCCGCGGGACGGGCCGGCGAGGTCGCCGATCGCTTCGAGCAGGAGACCGGCGCAAAGAGCAGGAGAAGCCCGAGGGCCGCCGACAGAGTGGATTTCACGACGGACTCTCTAATACGCGAGCCGCCGGGGCCTATTTCCGGGTTTAGTGCGGGTTAAGGAACTTCGAACGTCAGAGAGGCCCAGAGGCTCTCCCAGTCCGCGCCGGAGGGGCGGGGCGCCGCGACCATGTGGACCGACTTCACCAGCCACACGCCGCCGGAAAGGTCGAACGCCACGCGTCCCGACGTGTCGGTCCGAGCCGAAAGACGCTTCTTCGGCTCGTCGCGGTTCATCACGACGACGAGCGCGCCGGCGAGCGGCTTGCCCTCGAAAACGAGGCGCACGGGCATCGACCGCCCGCCGACGACCTCTTTCGGCGCCTTCTCGGGGACGAGCTCGAGACGGAATCCGAGAGCGCGATCGTATCCGGACGCGCCGCCGCCTTCTGCGTCGATGATCGCCTTCGCGCAGCGTGAGTAGATTTCTTTGGACGACTTCTGTGAGTCGCCCCGCGCGGCGCGGGTCGCGATCACTGCTTCCAGCCCTTCTTCCTTCAAGTACCGCTCGAACTTCTCCGCCGGCAGGTCGATCCTCTTGGGCAGGCTGCGATATCCGACGAGGAGGTACCCGGGCTCGGCAACGCGGACGATCCCCGCCGGATCCCGGCCGGAGACGCCATCGACGGGTTTGTCGCCCGAGCGCGAGACCACGACGAACTTCTCGATCGACTCCGTCATGCGCGGAACGGGATCGCCCCGGAAATCCTGCCCGACCCGGAGCGCGATCCCGACGACTGTCCCGACCTCTGGGTGGAAGCTCGTCGGCTCGATCCAGAAGTCGTGCGCGAGGAGTGGCGCTGCGGCCAGGAACGCGAATGTCGGAATGAGCTTCTTCACGGGGGTCAAGTTGCCACATCGCCGAGAAACGTCGCCAGCTGCTTCGGGTCGAGGTTCCCGCCGCTCCAGATCACGCCGACGCGCTTGCCGGCGAAGTCCGCTTTTCGGTGACGCACGGCGGCCGCGCCGGCGATGCCGGACGGTTCGACGAGCACCTTCATCCGTTCGAGGGTCCACGACAACGTCTCGATCATCTCGCCGTCGGATACGAGGAGAACCCGCGAAACGGTTTTCTGAATCACGGGAAACGTGAGCCGTCCGACGCACGCGACCTGAAGGCCGTCGGCGATCGTGCGCGGCACCGGGATCGTCACCCGCTCCCCTTTTTCGAGAGACTGCGCGACGTCGTTCGCGGTCTCCGGCTCGACCCCGTACACGACGATTCCCGGGCGGAGGTACTTTGCGGCGGTCGCCGATCCGGCGATCAGCCCGCCGCCCGAGACGGGCACGAGGAGGACGTCGAGGTCGGGAACGTCCTCGAGGAGCTCCGCCGTCGCCGTGCCGGCGCCTGCCATGATCAGCGGATCGTCGAATGGAGGAACGAGGAGCGCGCCGCGCTTCTCGACGAGTCGCTCGCCGATCTCCTCGCGATCTCCGGCGTAGCGGTCGTACAAGATCACGTCCGCGCCGTACCCGCGCGTCGCTGCGAGCTTCGCCGCCGGAGCGTCGTTCGGCATCACGAGCGTCGCCTTGACGCCCAGCAGTCTCGAGACGAGCGCGACCGCTTGCGCGTGATTCCCCGAGGAATACGCGACAACTTCCGAGAAGCTCCGTCGCTCCTGCTCGGCGCGGATTTTGTTGTACGCGCCGCGGAACTTGAAAGCGCCGGCGCGCTGGAGATTTTCCGCTTTGAAGAAGACCGTCGCGCCCGCCGCTTCGTCGAACTGCCGCGAGCGAAAGACGGGAGTGCGGTGCGCGACGCCTTCGATCCGCCGGCGCGCCTGATCGATGTCGCCCCACGTCAATACCTCCCTCTCCCCGTCGGGGAGAAGGTCGGGGGTCCGGGGTCTGATCCCGAAGGGGTCAGATCCCGCGCCGCCAGGGGCGCTCATCGCGCGGTCACCGCCTCGCGCGCTGCGGTCGCCTCCTTCCAGTCCCGCATCGCGGCGAGCGCGCGGTCCACCATCATCTGCCGGCGCTCCGCTTTGTCCCGGACCGGAGAGTGGGACGTGTCCTCGATCAGCCCGAACGTGACGTTCATCGGCTCGAAGATCTCTGTCGCCGGCCGCTCGGAGCAGTGGCGCGCGAGCGAACCGATCGCCGTCGTGTAGGGAATCGGGACGGGTTCGCGCCCTTCGAGAATCTGCGAGATGGTGATCCCGGCCGCGAGCCCCGTGGCGGCGCTCTCGACATATCCCTCGACCCCCGTGATCTGCCCCGCGAAGAAGATGCGCGGCTCGCGGCGCATCAGCCAGAAGCGGTCGAGGTGCGCCGGTGCGTGGATGTAGGTGTTGCGGTGGAGCATCCCGTACCGGACGAACGCGGCGCTTTCGAGACCGGGGATCTTCCGGAAAACGCGCTGCTGCGACGCGATCGTGAGCTTCGTCTGGAACCCGACGAGGTTGTAGTGCTCCTTCGCGAGGTCGTCCTGGCGCAGTTGAACGACCGCGTACGGGATCTTCCCCGTGCGCGGATCGGGCAGCCCCATCGGCTTCATCGGGCCGTGGCGGAGGGTCTCGACCCCCCGCTCCGCCATGACCTCGATCGGAAGACAACCCTCGAAGTAGATCCCTTTCTCGAAGTCCTTGACCGGGACGATATCGGCGGAGAGGAGATCCGCGACAAATGACTCGTACTCCTCCTTCATCAGGGGCGCATTCCAGTAGTCCTCGCCCGAGCCTTTGCCGTATCGGGAGAGCGGATACATCTTCGAGAAGTCGAGCGAAGATGCCGCGACGATCGGCGCCATCGAATCGTAGAAGTAGAGGTCTTCGGTGCCGAGCAAGCTGCCAATCGCTCCATCGAGAGCGGGAGAGGTCAGGGGGCCGGTGGCCAGGACCACCAGACGAGCAGAGGGTATTTCTTGCACTTCCTCGCGGACGACCTCTATCTCCCGCCGCGACTCGATCGCCTCGGTGACGAGCCGGGAGAACTCGTCGCGGTCCATGGCGAGCGCGTCGCCCGCCGGGACCGCCGCGGCGCGCGCGCAGCGGATGACGAGGGAGTCCAAGAGCTCCATCTCGCGTTTCAAGAGCCCGACGGCGTTCCTCGGGTTGTCGGATCGAAAGGAGTTCGAGCAGACGAGCTCGGCGCAGCGGCCGGTCTGATGGGCGGCAGTCTTCACCTTCGGCCGCATTTCGAAGAGACGTACCCGGTGGCCGCGCCGCGCGAGCTGCCACGCGCACTCCGAGCCGGCGAGTCCCGCCCCGACGATGGTGACGAAATCGTCCACGGGGGCGGATTCTACCGGCCGGGACTCGGGCGAGACTTCCGGAGCGACAGCGGGATCACGAACCGGATCGACGTCAGCCGCAGTGAGAAGGCTGCAATTTTGTTGTCGACGAGGGCGCACGACAGCCCCGCCCTCTGCACATCGGTCCACGTGAAGGGGAACCCGAACTCGGCGAGGAACGGCTTCTTCGGGAAGACTACCCAGAGAGAGCCCGCCGGGGCGAGGCGCTTCTCGAGGTCGCGGAAGAGCCCGGTGAGCGATCCCTGTGCAGGGACCTCCGCCATCAGCCAGTCGTGCGATCCTGCCGGCCACTTGTCGACTCGGTCGACGAGTGGTCCGAAGATCTCGCGCAGCGCGCGTCGAAACTCCGCCGAATCGCCGCGCGCGTACGCCGGACGGTCACCGGGCAGCGAGAATTTCTCCCAGGGCGTTTTCATGAAAAACTCAAACCTAACAGGTAATCGTTACGTGGCAACCTGGCCCCCGATGTGGCAAGTGGAGACCTGACCCTGTTTCGACACGATCTCTACCCCGACGAGTATTTCGAAGGGCTCCACCGTGTCACACCGTTTGCGGCGCCGGAGCGGAAGTGGCG
>DASXTN010000141.1:0-3714 GCA_036505435.1 Thermoanaerobaculia bacterium
ACGGCCTCGCGGACGAGATCCCTCACCTTCTCCGAGAGGGAGACCTGGTCCGCCTTCGCGAGCCGCTCGACCGCCCGGAAAAGCGGAGGCTCGAGAACGGTATTCACTCGCGGGTTCTTGGTCGGCATGCCCAAAGTGTAACACTAGTGAAACACTACTCCAAGCCCCTACTAGAGCCCCGCCACGTCGTCGGTCCCTTCGTTGATGCCTTCGAAGAGGATCGTCGAGAGGTAGCGCTCCCCCGTGTCGGGAAGCATCGCGAGGATGACGGAGCCCTTCGGAGCCTTCTCCGCGACCTTGCGCGCGGCGGCGAAGGTGCCGCCGGAAGAGATGCCGCAGAAGATTCCTTCCTTCGACGAGAGCTCGCGCGCGGCGTCGCGGGACTCGACATCGGTGACCGTGACGATCTCGTCGTAGACGTCGCGGCTCAAGACCGCGGGGACGAAGTCCGGCGTCCAACCCTGGATCTTGTGCGGCTTCCACTCCTTACCGGAGAGGAGCGCCGCCCCCTCGGGCTCGGTCACGACGATCTTGATGTCGGGCCGCGCCTTCTTCAGCATCTCTCCCGCACCGGTCAGGGTTCCTCCGGTGCCATAACCGGTCACCCAGTAGTCGAGGCGTTTGGCTGCGAAGTCGCGCAGGATCTCGGGGCCGGTCGTATTGCGGTGGTACTCGGGGTTTGCGGGGTTCTCGAACTGCCGCGCGAGAAACCACCCGTTCTTCTTCGCCAGCTCCTCGGCCTTCTTGACCATGCCGCTGCCACGCTCGGCGGCCGGCCACAGAACGACCTTTGCACCCAGGATGCGCATGAGCTTTCGCCGCTCGACCGAAAAACTGTCGGACATGAGCGCGACGAAGGGGTACCCCTTGACCGCGCACACCATCGCGAGCGCGATGCCGGTGTTGCCGGAGGTCGCCTCGACGACCGTCTGGCCGGGCTTCAGCGTTCCGCGCCGCTCGGCGTCCTCGATGATCGCGATCGCGAGGCGGTCCTTGACGGAGGAAAGCGGATTGAAGGCCTCGCACTTGACGTACATCGTCACGTGTTGAGGCGCTGAGCGGTGAATCTTGACGATGGGCGTGTTGCCGATCGTTCCGAGAATGTCCTCGTAAATCATGAACGTTTCCCTCGGTCCCTCATACGGGAGCGTTAGGATAAGGGTTCATGGCGGAAAAGCCCATTCGTTTTATCTTCGGTTTCATCTTGCTTTGCGCTTCCGCTGCCCTCGCCGCGCCGTCCCGTACCATGCGGCTGGACTACCACCATACGGGCAACGCGACGAAAGAACAGTTCAGCCTCGACCGCGTCGTTCTGGAGCCTCTGGCCTGGCCGGGCAACCCGCGCCGGCCGATCGACGAGACGAACCTCGGCAAGTATGACTTCGAGGTGATCGATCGAAAGACCAATCGCCTTCTCTACTCGCGCGGTTTCGCATCGGTGTACGGCGAGTGGGAGACGACAGCCGAAGCGAAGGACATCCGGCGCACGTTTTCCGAGTCGCTCCGTTTTCCGGAACCCGAGGCCTCCGTCCAGATCGTTCTGAAGAAGCGAGACCCGAAGAACGCGTTCCGCGAGATCTGGTCGATGCTGATCGATCCGAAGGGCATCGCCGTCGACCGCGCGGCGTCGTCCTCGCCCGGGCCGCTGCTCGAGATCCAGAAGACGGGGGATCCGACTGACAAAGTCGATTTCCTGATCCTCGGCGACGGGTACACGGCGGCCGAGCGCAAGAAGTTCGAGAAGGACGCTCGGCGACTAGCGGACCTGCTCTTTTCGGTCGCCCCCTTCAAGGAGCGGCGCGCCGACTTCAACGTCTGGGCGCTCTGCCCGCCCGCCGAGGAGTCGGGCATCTCGCGCCCCTCGACCGGCATCTACCGGCGCTCGCGGATCGGCGCGACCTACGACGCCTTCGATGTGGAACGCTACATCCTGACTTTCGAGAATCGCTCGTTTCGCGACGTGGCGTCTTTCGCGCCCTACGAGTTCGTGGAGATCCTGACCAACTCGCGCACTTACGGCGGCGGAGGAATCTTCGGCCAGTACGGGACGGTCGCCGCGGACAGCCTCTGGGCGCCCTACGTCTTCGTGCACGAGTTCGGCCATCACTTCGCGGGACTCGCCGACGAGTACTTCACCTCACCCGTGGCCTATCAGCCGGCGGCCGATCGCGTCGAGCCATGGGAGCCGAACGTGACGGCGCTGCTCGATCCGGCGGAGCTCAAATGGAAGGATCTCGTTTCCGCCGGCACGCCGATCCCGACCCCTTGGTCCAAGGACGCCTTCGAATCCGCCTCGCGCGAGTTCCAGAGGAGGCGGCGCGAGATCCGGACGGCCAAGGGCCCCGAAGAGCAGATGGATGCGCTCTTCAAGGAAGAGCAGGCGGAGGAGACGAAGCTCCTCTCGAGTGACCCGTACGCCGGCAGGGTCGGTGCCTTCGAGGGCGCGATGTACGAGTCGAAGGGCTATTACCGGCCGCAGAACGACTGCATCATGTTCACGCGCGACGAGGTCCCCTTCTGCGCGGTGTGCCGGCGTGCGATCTCGCGCGTGATCGACCTGTATGCCGGGCGGGAGACGGAAGGCGGGAGACGGGAGGGGGGACCGAAGCGATGAGCTTCCGCCGCGGTCTCGAGCTCGCGAGCTTCGCCCGGCGCCATCTGGGCCGAATGAACCAGGGACGCCGCGAGGTGATGGCGCACCTCTCCGATCCAAAGGCCGACAACCTTCCGATGCCGACCTTCGTGCAGCTCCGCGTGACCAATCTCTGCAACCTGCGCTGCAAGATGTGTGGCCAGTGGGGCGAGACCGGCATCTTCCGGTCGCAGTCCGGGTCGGCCGGCGCCACCGACGGGGCGCTCGAGCGCGCCCGGATCCAGGAGCTCATCGGCGCCAGGCGTCAGCTTTCGCTCGAAGACTACGTGCGCCTGCTCGAGGAGCTCGCGCCGGAGCGCCCCATCATCAGCCTCTTCGGCGGCGAACCCTTCCTCTATCCCGATATTTTGCCGCTGATCCGGGAGATCAAGCGGCGCGGATTGACCTGCACGATCATCACCAACGGCGGCCGGCTCGAGCTCCTCGCGCGCGATCTCGTCGAGGCCGGAATCGACTCGATCGCCGTGTCGATCGACGGGCCTCCCGAGGTGCACAACCGAATCCGCGGACGCGCCGACAGCTTCGAGAGGGCGGCGGCCGGAATTCGCGCCGTCGCCCGCTGGCGAAAGGAGCTCGGACGGGTCCTGCCGATGCAGATCGCGATCCTGCCGATCACCGAGCTCAACATGGATGCGATCGCTCCGGCCATCGACGTGCTTCGGACGCTGCCACTCGACACGATCAACGTGGGTCTGCGCTGGTTCATCCCCGAAAACGTGGGGGCCGAGTACGAGCGGGTCATGCGCGAGGAGTTCGGCATCGCGGCGACCTCCTGGAAGGGATTCGACTTCGACTGGGCCTCGGTGTCCGCCTCGAAGGAACAGCAGATGTCGGCGCTGGTGAAGCTCTTGAAGGGCTTGAAGCGCCGCCGGTTCTTCGACTCGGCGCTTGGAAGGCCCTGGACCTCCTTCGTTCCCGACGTGCCGGCGGAGAGGGTCCCCGAGTACTTCTCCGACTTCCGTCAGACCTTCGGCCACCAGATGTGCCCGGTCGCCTGGTACTTCGCCCAGGTCGAGCCGGACGGCGAGGTCACCTTCTGCGGGGATTTCCCGGACTACTTC
>DASXTN010000142.1:0-3732 GCA_036505435.1 Thermoanaerobaculia bacterium
ATCGGCGGGACTCCGCTCCTGGAGCTGCGGCGGATCGCTTCGGACGTTCCCGGCCTTCGGCTCCTGGCGAAGGCCGAACAATTGAATCCCGGGGGGAGCGTCAAGGATCGGCCGGCCCGCGGCATGATTCTCGACGGCATCGCGCGCGGTTTGCTCTCGCCCGGAAAGACGATCCTGGAGGCGACGTCGGGCAACACCGGAATCGCCGACGCGATGATCGGCCGGGCTCTGGGCTATCCGGTCGCACTCTGCCTCCCCGCGAACGTCTCCGCGGAACGGCGCGCCATTCTCGCGGCCTACGGCGCCGAGATCTTCCTGACCGACCCCCTCCAGGGAACTGACGGCGCGATCCGCAAAGCGCGAGCGCTCGCCGCGGAACAGCCGAACCGTTATTTCTATCCCGACCAGTACTCGAACCCGGCGAATTGGGGCGCGCACTTCGAGACGACCGGTCCCGAGATCTGGGAGCAGACCGCCGGAGCCTTCACACATCTCGTCGCCGGGCTCGGAACGTCCGGGACGTTCATCGGCATCACCCGCTTCCTCCGCACCAAGGATCCCTCGATCCGCTGCATTTCGGTCGAGCCCGACGGACCGCTCCACGGACTCGAGGGAATGAAGCACATGGCTTCGGCGATGGTGCCGCCGATCTACGACGCGACGCTGGCGGATGCGCGGCGGGAAGCCGCTACGGAAGACGCGTACGCGATGTGCCGCCGGCTCGCGCGCCAGGAGGGTATCTTCGTCGGACCGTCCTCCGGTGCGAACGTCGCTGCGGCGCTGGCGGTTGCCCGCGAGCTCGATGGACGACCGGGGACGATCGTCACCGTACTCTGCGACAGCGGAGGCCGGTATCTCTCCGAAGATTTCTGGAAAAAGGCGTGATCGCGCTCGCGAAAGGACTGCTCGAGCAGATCCGCGCGCACGGCCGCGACGCATATCCGGAAGAGTGCGTCGGTGCGCTCCTCGGACAGAAGGGCGAGCACGTGCGGGTCACGCACGTCGAGAGAATCGCGAACGCTCGCGGGAACGAACGAGCTCGACGCTACGAGGTCTCGCCGGACGACTACCTGCGGTTGGAAAAGCTCGCCCTGGAGGTCGGCCTCGATTTGCTGGGCTTCTACCACTCCCATCCCGACCATCCGGCGGCGCCCTCCGCATACGATCGGGAACACGCCTTCCCCTTCTTTCATTATCTTGTCTGCGCGGTCGCCGGCGGCCACCCGGGCGAGATCACGGCCTGGACGCTCGCGGAAGATCGCGGAGAATTCGAGAGAGAATCAATCCTGGAAGACGAGGCGTAAATAGAACGATGGCCCGCATTCTTCTCCCCACGCCGCTCCGCGCGTACGCGGACGGCGCCGCTTCGGTCGAAGTCGATGCCGCGACCGTCGCGGCCGCCCTCGCCGAGCTCGTTGCCCGGCATCCGCAGCTTCGCAAGCACCTCTACGACGACACAGGCCGGGTCCGCTCGTTCGTCAACCTGTATAAGAACGACGAAGACGTGCGCTACCTCGAAAAGGAGGGCACGCTGCTCGCGGAGGGCGACTTGCTCTCGATCGTGCCGTCGATCGCGGGAGGCGCGGAAATTCCCTCTCTCCGCCGGGGAGGAGCCCGGGATGAGGGCCTTTCCAACGAGGAGATCCGACGCTACTCGCGCCACCTCATCATGCCGGAGGTCGGCGTCGAGGGACAGAAGAAGCTGAAGGCCGCTCGCGTGCTCGCGATCGGCGCCGGCGGTCTCGGTTCACCGCTTGCGGTCTATCTGGCTGCGGCGGGCATCGGGACGATCGGCCTCGTCGACCACGACGTCGTGGACGACTCGAACCTACAGCGCCAGATCCTCTACGGCGTCTCCGACGTGGGCCGGCCGAAGCTCCAGGCGGCGGCCGAACGCCTGCGCGAGATGAACCCGAACGTCGACGTCGTTCCTTACGAGACGCGGCTGTCGAGCGAGAACGCGCTCGAGATCTTCCGCGATTACGACATCGTCGCCGACGGAACGGACAACTTTCCGACGCGTTATCTCGTCAACGACGCCTGCGTGCTCACCGGCAAGCCGAACGTCTACGCCTCGATCTTCCGGTTCGAAGGACAGGCCTCCGTCTTCTGGGCGGAGAAGGGACCTTGCTACCGGTGTCTCTACACGGAGCCGCCGCCGCCCGGTCTCGTCCCGTCCTGCGCGGAGGGGGGAGTTCTCGGGATTCTGCCCGGGCTCCTCGGCGTCATTCAGGCGACCGAGACCGTGAAGCTCATCCTCGGCAGCGGCGAGCCGCTCATCGGCCGGCTTCTACTGGTGGATGCGCTGTCGATGAGGTTCCGGGAGTTGAAACTGCGGAAGAACTCGAACTGTGTCATCTGCGGTCCGAACCCGACCGTCACGAAGCTCATAGACTACGCGGAGTTCTGCGGCGTTCCGCAGGAGGAAGCGAGGGTGGCGGCGTCGACGAGCGGCCTCCCCGAGGTCACGGTCCAGCAGTTGAAGTCGATGCGCGAGAGTGGCGAGGATTTCGTCCTGGTCGATGTTCGCGAGCCGCACGAGATCGCGATCTGCGCGTTCCCCGACTCGGTGAAGATCCCGCTCGGCACGCTTCCGCAGAACTTGAACAAGCTCTCCACCGCCGACGAGATCGTCGTCCATTGCAAGATGGGCGGGCGGAGCGCGAAGGCCGTGCAGTTCCTCCGCGATGCGGGATTCCGGAAGGTGCGCAACCTCGCCGGCGGCATCGATCGCTGGGCGCAAGAGATCGAGCCCAGGATGCCGAGGTACTGACCCCGTAGCCGGGAGCCCCATGCGCCGCCTCGGCATCATCACGCTCGTCGTCGGCCTCGCGGGATTCCTGCTTGCGTCCAACCAGAGGCGCGGCTACGACACGCTGGAGGGAACGATCAAAACCGCCGTCTCGAGCGAGGAGCGCAGGAAGAAGGATGCCTGGGAGACGCTTCGCTGGCTCTCACTCGGGGCGGGGGTGATCGGGGCGGTCCTGGTGATCCTCCCCGGCAAGAAGAGCTAACCGGCCAACTCCGCGGGCGCCGGCGACTGTTCGAGAAGGCGATCGATCTTCGCCGCCAGGATGAAGTCGTTCTCGTGCAGGCCCCCGATCTTGTGGGTCCAGAGGGTCAGCTCGACCTTGTTCCAATGGATCGCGATGTCCGGGTGATGTCCCTCTTCCTCGGCAAGGTCGGCGACGCGGTTGACGAACTCCATCGCGGCCTTGAAGTCCCGGAACTCGAAGCGCCGGAAGAGCCGCGTGCCTTTCTCCGCAAGCGTCCACTCCGGCGTAGCGGCTGCGTACTCGCGCGCCTTTTCTTCGGTGAGCGGCGGAATGCCGCCGCGACAGGGCACGCAGGTCTTCGCGGTCAGTTCTTGAGCGTCCATCGAGGACAAGAGGATATCGCTCTCCGTCACCGGTCGATCGTCACCGATGCGCGCTGCGGGCGCGTTGACCGGATCCAAGGCGGTGTCATGAAATCACTCGACGCTGTGAATTTCCTCGATCTCGAGTCCTGGCTTTCCCTCGCCCTTGTCGACGAGCCGCTCCAGCTCGGCCCAGACCTTCCGCACTTCGGCCGGCGCATTGTCGGGGGTCGAAGCGTCCTTCCACGTCAGGATCTCCAGGAAGAATCCATCCCCGCGATAGAGCTGGTGATCCCTGCGGACGAGCCCGAGGCGTCGGGTCACCGCCCAGTGCTCTCGAATCGCTCGGAGGAGCGCCATATCGCCGCCTTTGG
>DASXTN010000143.1:0-3143 GCA_036505435.1 Thermoanaerobaculia bacterium
CGACCATGAGTACCGACCCCCGCTCGCTTCTACCGAGCCCGTACAAAGCCGGCTTCGTGACCGACATCGAGTCGGAGTCCGTCCCGCCGGGATTGGACGAAGAGGTCATCCGGCTGATCTCCGCGAAGAAGAACGAGCCGGAGTGGCTGCTCGAGTGGCGCCTGAAGGCGCTCCGCCACTGGTTCACGATGAAGGAGCCCACCTGGCAGAACGTCCACTACGCGCCGATCGACTATCAGGCGATCGTCTACTACTCGGCCCCGAAGTCGCGAAAGGACGGGCCGAAGAGCCTCGACGAGGTCGATCCGAAGCTCCTCGAGACCTACGAGAAGCTCGGGATTCCGCTGCGCGAGCGCGAGAAGCTCGCCGGTGTGGCGGTCGACGCGGTGTTCGACAGCGTCTCGGTCGCGACGACGTTCAAGGAGAAGCTCGGGGAAGCCGGCGTCATCTTCTGTTCGTTCTCCGAGGCGGTCCAGAACCATCCCGATCTCGTGAAGAAATATCTCGGCTCCGTCGTCCCCTACACGGACAACTTCTTCGCGACGCTCAATTCCGCCGTCTTCACCGACGGCTCCTTCGTCTATGTGCCGAAGGGAGTCCGCTGCCCGATGGAGCTCTCGACGTACTTCCGCATCAACGCCGAGAAGACGGGGCAGTTCGAGCGGACACTGATCATCGCGGACGAAGGCGCGTATGTCTCATACCTTGAAGGCTGCACAGCACCTATGCGCGACGAGAACCAGCTCCATGCGGCGGTCGTCGAGCTCGTCGCGTTGAACGACGCGGAGATCAAGTACTCGACGGTTCAGAACTGGTACCCGGGCGACGAGCAGGGACGCGGAGGCATCTTCAACTTCGTGACTAAGCGCGGCAAGTGCCTGGGGCGCAACTCGAAGATCTCCTGGACTCAGGTCGAGACGGGCTCCGCGATCACCTGGAAGTACCCGAGCTGCATTTTGCAGGGGGACAACTCGGTCGGCGAGTTCTACTCGGTCGCGGTGACCAACAACTACCAGCAGGCGGATACCGGCACCAAGATGATCCACATCGGCAAGAACACGAAGTCCACGATCGTGTCGAAGGGAATCTCGGCCGGACACGGTCAGAACAGCTATCGCGGTCTGGTCAAGATCCTCGGAAAAGCGGACAACGCGCGCAACTACTCCCAGTGCGATTCCCTGCTCATCGGCGACAAGTGCGGCGCGCATACCTTCCCGGTCATCGAGGTCCTCAACTCGACCGCTCAGATGGAGCACGAGGCGTCGACGTCGAAGATCGGCGAGGACCAGATCTTCTACTTTCAGCAGCGCGGCATCTCTCCGGAAGAAGCGGTCAACATGATCGTCTCCGGTTTCTGCAAGGTCGTTTTCAAGGAGCTCCCCATGGAGTTCGCCGTCGAGGCGCAGAAGCTCCTCGGCGTCACGCTCGAAGGCGCGGTGGGCTGAGATGGCGCTCCTCGAGGTCAAGAATCTCCACGCGAGGGTCGCTGGGAACGAGATCCTTCGCGGCGTGGATCTGGCGGTCGACTCGGGAGAGGTTCACGCGATCATGGGGCCCAACGGATCGGGCAAGAGCACGCTCGCACACGTTCTCGCGGGGCGGCCCGGATACGAGGTCACGCAGGGCCAGGTCCTCTATAAAGGGCAGGACCTGCTCGCGATGACCCCGGAGATGCGGGCGCGCGAGGGCGTCTTTCTCGCCTTTCAGTATCCCGTCGAGATCCCCGGCGTCTCGAACGTCTACTTCCTGAAGAACGCATTGAACGCCGTGCGCAAGCACCGCGGCATGTCCGAGCTCGATGCGTTCGACTTCCTCTCGCTCGTCAAGGAGAAAGCGAAGCTGGTCGACATCGACGAGGAGCTCGTCAAGCGCCCGGTGAACGAGGGCTTCTCCGGAGGCGAGAAGAAGAGAAACGAGATCTTCCAGATGGCCGTCCTCGATCCGACGCTCGCGATCCTGGACGAGACCGACTCGGGGCTCGACATCGACGCGCTGCGCATCGTTGCGGCCGGCGTGAACTCTCTCCGCGCTCCCGAGCGCGCGATGATCGTCGTGACGCACTACCAGAGGTTGCTCAACTACATCGTTCCCGATTTCCTCCACGTGTTAGTCGAGGGCCGAATCGTCCGCGAGGGCGGCAAGGAGCTCGCGCTCGAGCTCGAAGAGAAGGGTTACGCCTGGCTCGAGAAAGAGCCTCCCGCGAGGGCGCCGGCCATCCCGGTCTCCTGATGGAAGCGATCGCCGAACAGGCCGGTTTCGAGCGCTCCGCGCACGACGCGTACCGGGAGAGGCGCACGCCTCGCGACCCGACCTGGCTCGCCGACATCCGCCGCGGCGGCCTCAAGCGACTTGCCCAGATCGGCTTCCCCACCGTCCACGACGAAGACTGGAAGTACACCAATGTCGCGCCGATTCTGAAGGTGCCGTTCGTCGAGGGGCGGAGGGAAACGCCGTGGCGGGCCCCACACCCCGGCCCCCTCTCTCCGGGAGAGGGAATCCAGTTCGTCTTCATCAACGGACGCTTCGCGCCGGATCTTTCCTCGCGCGGGCACCGCGCCGACGGACCCGACGTCGCGAGCCTGGCGGAAGTCCTCGCGACCCGCCCCGAGTGGGCAGAGCCACATCTCGCGAGGATCGCCCGCAAGGGAAATGGCTTCGCCTCTTTGAACGAAGCGTTCTTGGACGACGGCGCGTTCGTGCGAATTCCCGCAAAGACCGCCGTCGCCGAGCCGATCCAGCTCGTTTTCCTTTCCGAGCCCGACTTCGGTCCGACCGTTTCGCACCCGCGGAATCTCGTCATCGCCGAGGCCGGAAGCGAGGCCGCAATCGTCGAGACTTATATCGGCACGGCCGGCGAGCTCTACTTCACGAACTCCGTGACGGAAGTGCATCTCGCTGACGGAGCCATCCTCGACCTTTACAAGCTCGAGCGCGAGAGCACGGCCGCCTTTCACGTTGCGACGATGGAGGTCCGGCAGGGACGCGACAGCCGGTTCCGCTCTCACTCCATCTCTCTCGGCGGCGCGCTCGTGCGCAACGACCTGAACGTTCGG
This sequence comes from Thermoanaerobaculia bacterium, assembly GCA_036505435.1. Taxonomy (GTDB): domain Bacteria; phylum Acidobacteriota; class Thermoanaerobaculia; order UBA5066; family Gp7-AA6; genus Gp7-AA6. Next base: position 3,054 of record DASXTN010000143.1, read on the forward strand.
CTCGACGCGGAGGGAGCCGACTGCACGCTGAACGGGCTGTTCGTCGGGTCGGGAACGCAACACCTCGACAACCACACGCTGATCGACCAC
>DASXTN010000144.1:0-4083 GCA_036505435.1 Thermoanaerobaculia bacterium
AAAGAGAACGAGCGCAAAACTGAGCACCGTCTGGCCCCCGAGCATTGCCGCCACCACGCCGGGGAACTCCTGCGGAAGGAGGCGGTAGAGCCCGTGGTAGAGCAGAAGCACCGCCCAGGCATTAAAGCCTGCGGCGGCCGCGAGGCCGAGGCCTGTCAGGAGCGCGGTCACGGCGCCAAGGGTGTCGTGGAGGGCCGCATCATTCCCTCTTTTTCAGGAGTCGGGAGAAAAAACCAGCGCGCGGGTGCGCTGGCCTTTCGGTTTTCTGGCGCGCCACCTCGGTCGTCGGTCTTCCCAACACTTCCTGGAGTAGTGCGGTACTCTCCGGATCCGGGTCGAGCTCGTTCGCCCGTCGGGCGAACGGCTCCGCTTCTCGTTTTCGCCCGTGCGACAGGAGTGCTCGCGCGGTCCCTTTCGCGAAGTCGATCCGCGTCGGCGCGAGGCGCGCGGCTTCCTTCATGTTTTCGAGGCCGCGGTCGACCCAGTTCGCGTTCTTCAGCTCCACTTCGCCGAGCCGGAACCGATATTCGGCCTTATCGGGCGCGAACCGAACCGACTCCCGCAGCAGCTCCACCGCCGGAAAGAAGTCCTTTGCTTCGATCAGCTCGCTCGCGTGCTGGAAGTTCTGGGCCGCGAGACGGCGGCGCGCTTCCGGATCGGACGCCGGGTCCGGTGTAAACACCGCGGCCGGCGTCTCGTCGAGATCACGGTCGTACTCCTCCCGCGTCGCCGGCTCCACCAGCGTGTCGTGCGCCGTCTTTAGACGTTCGAAAACCGCCGTGAGCTCTCTCTCCAGGCCGGCGAGGTCGGGGCGGTGTCGCAGGTCGGGATGAAACAGCCGGCTTTTCTCGAAGTAGGCCCGGCGAATTTCTTCGGGGGGAGCGTCCCGCGCGACGCCGAGCAAGTCGTAATGCGAGAGCCAGTCGAGTCGACGCCATGTGTTCCGGACGAGCTCTGCATGCCCGGGTGTCGACTGCGGCGGCTCGTTGGACACTTCGACGTTCAAGGTCGCGAGGGTGCCGATCGTCTCGCGCCGCGGGATGCCGTCGGTCTTCCACTCGACGAGCCCGCAGGAGAGGAGCGCGTAGAGGATCTTCGCCGCAGCCGCTCGAGATGCTCCCGCGATCGAGAGCAGGGAATCGACGTCGAGCAGGCCGTCGATCCGCGAGAGCACGTATGCCTCTTGAGGCGCGAGCGGCAGGTACTGGTAGCGCGACATCGGATCGCGCGCCAGCCGAAGCACTCGTCGCCCATCTCCGAGCCGCTCCCGAAAGATCGGAGCCTCCGGAAGCCGCCGGATGCCCTCCACGATGATGGCGGCGGTCGAAAACGACAGCACGATGTCCGGATCGAGGACGGCGGTCGAGGGTTCGAATCGGTACTCGCCCGAGTCCCACTCGAAGGCCGAGTACACGATCTCTTCGACCAAGCGCTTCATCTCGGCATCGATCACTGCCCGCGAAAGGATTCCGCGCTCGACGAGTTTCTGGCCGAGCCGGGAGCCCTGCTGGCGCGCGATCTCCTCGACCGCCCAGTTCAGGTCTTCGTACGTAATGCGGCCCCGCCGCCGGAGGAAAGATCCGATCCGCTGGGCCTCGCGCGACGACGTCGCCGTCTTGAGCTCGCCCTTCTCGAAGTACAGACGTCGCAGCTCTGCTCCGCGCGAGAGCGTGAGCGTCCCTCGCAGCTGCTCGAGGAAGATCCGGCGCAGGATTTGGGGTAAAGGTGTCTCGGCGAGCGAGCCGCGTACGGCCGGCTCGGGCGCGTTCGGACTTCGGGACTGCTGATCCATCACGCGCGCGATGCCTACCTTCGCTAGCGTAGCAGAGCGCTTCGCGTCGAGACGACGGCTGGCTGATTCGTGGCCGTGAAGAAAAACCGAGGAACCGACGCTTTCGCGGCGCGCGCTTCGTCCAGGGTCGCATAGCGTCCCCAGAACACGCGGAAGCATTCGCGGCCGCGGTGCGACGCCGTCAGAAGCCACATTGCGCCGCGGCGGTCGAACTTCCAGGCTTCTTCGAGGGACGAGAGCTCGCAGACGAGCTCGAGCTGGATCGTGTAGGCCGCGCGTCGCTGGACAAGAGTCCGGTCCCGCTCCGCGCGAGCGAGCCACTGCCGCCGGCCGGGCGCCGCCACAGTTCGTGGCGGCGCGCCGATCGCCACGGCCATCGCGGTCGGACGAGTCGCAGCAGTCGCGGTCGGAGTCGGCCTCGAGGTCGGTGTTCGGGCCGCTGAGATCTCCGTCGGCGGAGCGGCGGTCGGAGGAAGCGCGGTCGGCGGAACGGTCGCGGCGAGGAGGGCGGAAGCCGTCGGGGTCGTTGCCGCGGCCAGAGGGGACGTCGCCGGCGGGTTTCCGGCTTGCCGCGCCCGGAAGAGGAGAAGCGCGCCGACCGCGACGGCGAGGACCACGAGCAGCCACACCCCGGTCAGGCTCGGTCGATGGGATCGGAGGAGCACCGGCGGCTCTGGAAGGTCGAGGGGCTGGTCCATCGGCTCGGCCGGCGCGGGTTCCCAGCTCGTCAGGGCGGGCTCAGGCTCCGCCGGTTCCGGACCCGGGGCGAGTGGAAGCTCGATCGGCGCCTCGGTGGAAGGCGCCTCTTCCCTCGGCACCCTGGCAGCCAGCCCTGGCAATTCGGACGCCACGAGCTCGCTTTCGGCTTCCGGCTCGACCTCGGGCGCCGGCTCCGGAGCGGGCGGCGGAGAGGCGGTTCGCCACGTGGCCGAGGGGGCGGGCGGCGCCTCGGCGGCGTATTCGGGATGCACGAGCCCGAGCGTCGCGAGCGCTGCGAGGAGCTTCTCGACCGAGAACGGATCCGGCGGCGCGCGCCGCGAGATTTCGGCGGCGGTCGCACGCCCGTCGATCGCTTCGGCGACAGCGAGCGCCTCTTCTGTCAGCCCGAGCGCCGGAAACTTCTCGTCGAAGTCGGCGGCGCGTTGGAGCGGCGCGTCCGCCGCGCCGAGAGAACGATGTATGAGCCCGCGGTCCCGCGATCGGAGAAAGAGCTCGAGCAGCAGCCGATCGATCCCGATCCGAAGCTCGCCGGACTCCGGTCGCTGGGAGACATCCCACGCGTACGAGCCCTCGAGCCAATCGACGACGTCCGAAAGAATCTCGACGGCTCGGATTTTTTCTGCCCAACGCCAGTCACGTTCGGTCACGAGGCCGATCTCCCGCGCGGCGCGGGCGCGATCTCGTCCCGCGGGCAGATGCCGACCCTCGAGCGCCGCCGGGTCGAGCTTGCCGGCGCGGATCAGAACTTCGGCCGTGTCGAAGACTGGATCCGAAGAGAAGACTCCCACGACATCCCCTTCGATGATCTCGAACCGGACGTGGGGCCCGGGCTGCGAGAACGTGAGAACGCCAGTCGCCCGTTGGCGCCAGAGCGTTGCGAACGCGCCGAGCAGGTCGACGCTCCGGACATCGCCCTCGCTTTCGAAGGCCGTCCTCATGCCGAGCGGGCGCGTCCTCCTTCGTCCGGACCGGCGCCGACTTCAACCGGCTCTTCCTGCGCTCGCCCCGCCGCCAGATGGCGAAGCACGGCGCGGGCGGAGGCCGGACCAACCGCCTCCTCGATCTCGGTGGGATCGGCGCCCGCGAGGCCGGACAGGGATCCGAATCGCCGCAGCAGGATTCGCGCGCGCGTCGGCCCGATTCCCGGGATCTCCATGAGGCTCGTCTCGCGCATCCTCTTCGAGCGACGGCCGCGATGGCGCGTGATCGCGAAGCGGTGGGCCTCGTCGCGCACCCTCTGAATGAGCTGAAGGGCGGGGTCCTTCCGCGGAAGACGGATCGGCTCCGGGCGGCCCGGGACCCAGATCTCCTCCTCGCGCTTTGCCAGGCCGACGACCGGAAGCTCGAGACCGAGTCGATCGAGGGCGGTGAGCGCCGCCTGGAGCTGTCCACGGCCTCCGTCCACGAGGACCAGGTCCGGCATCTCCAGCCCCTCGTCTTTCAACTTCCGATATCGTCGCTCGACTGCTTCGGCCATGCTGCGGAAGTCGTCCGGCGCGAGCAGCTGTTGCGAGGCGATTCCGAAGAGCCGGTAGTCCGACTTCTTCGGCTTCCCATCCTCGAAGACGACG
>DASXTN010000145.1:0-6135 GCA_036505435.1 Thermoanaerobaculia bacterium
TGGCAGCGGCGAAGAGGAGATCACCGCCCGCAGCGCGGCGCGGTCGACGAACGGAAGCCCGCTCGATCGCTCCACCGTGGCGTCGGAAATCGTCCCGTCCTTCTCGATCTTGAAGTGAACGACCGGCGAGACGGAGCCGGCCTGGGAGGGCTTGAACCAGTTCATGCCGATCGCGACGAGCATGCGTTGGACGTAGTAGGAGAACTGGAAATCGGAGTCGAAGGAAGCTCCGGAGACCCCGACGTTGCCACCCGCGCCGATCGGCCCTCCACCTCCGCCCCCCGAGCTCTCGCCCGACGAGGGGAGGGCGACGTCGGGCGCCTTCCGGCGCTCCGCGGTCGGTCGGGACGCGGTCGCCGTCTTCTTCTCCTCCTTGGGAGGGAGCAGGATCGCCTTTTCCGATGGGGGCGGCGGCTCGTCCTCGGGAGCGGGTTTGAGGATCTTCTTCTTCTCCGGCTCGGGAGCCGGAGCGGGAGCAGGAGCCTCTCCTCCCTTGAGCGAGCCCGCGGGGAGGAGCCGCACGGTGACCGCGCGCGGCGAAACGAAACGGATGGGGTGCACCATCGACGAGTAGACGAACGCCGCGGCGATCGAAACGTGGAGGAGCACGGCCAGGAAGGTGCCGACCCCGAGAGGAAAACGCTCTTTCCCGCGTTCCGCGATGATGTCGCCGACGGAGTCCACGATCCGCTACTTCCGCTGGGCGGCTCTGGCGCCCGAAGTGTCCGTGACCGCTCCGATGTTCTCGATTCCCATCCGGTTCAGCAGGTCGAAGGTCTCGATGACCGTGCCGTAGGAGAGAGCGCGGTCGGCCTTCAAGAGGATGATGCGGTCGCGACGGCTGCCCAGAAAGCGCTCGAGACGATCCCGCAGGAGACCGCGCGCCACGGGCGTCTCGTTGATGTAGTAGAGCCCGTCCTTCGTGATCGAGAGGACGACGGGATCTTCCATCGTGGCGGGCAGGTTGGTCGTCGCGGTCTTCGGGAGCGCCACCGACACGCCCTGATGCAGCATCGGCGCCGTGACCATGAAGATGATGAGCAGCACCAGCATTACGTCAACGAGCGGCGTGACGTTGATGTCGGCCAGGTGGTCGAAAGGATCGCCGGTCTGTCGTTGGAAAGCCAAGGGGTCAGGTCTCCACTTGCCACTTCGCGCAGCGAAGTGGCAAGGCAATTGCGGTCAGATCAGAACTATTGCGATTCGTGAAGACCTGACCCCACATTACGTGAAGTTGCGCTCCGCCAGATTGATGAACTCCAGGGCGAAATCCTCCATTCCCGCGCGCTGCTCCCGGACCTTTCCCATGAAGTAGTTGTAGAAGATGAGCGCCGGGATGGCGGCGGCGAGTCCGGCCGCCGTGTTGACGAGCGCTTCCGAGATTCCGGGGGCGACCGCCACGATCGAGGTCGACCCGGTCATGCCGATCGCACGAAACGACTGCATGATCCCCCAGACTGTGCCGAAGAGCCCGATGAACGGACAGGCCGCTGCCGTCGTCGCCAGGAAGGTCATGTACTTCGTCAGCCGGGAGAGCTCGACGCCGATCGCCCGTTCGAGCGCGCGCTCGATGCCGGAAATATTGCGGATCAGGAACCTCTGGCTCATGGTCACGCCGCTCGCGGTGGCGCCCGGGTCGTCCGGGCGGTTCGCCTTGACCTGGGCGTCGAGCTCCGCGTACCCCGCCTTGAAAAGCGTCGACAGCGGTGTATCGGTGAGCTGGTTGGCGATCGTGTTGACTTCGGAGAAGCGCCGGGATTTTCGAAAGAACTCGACGAACCTCTCCGACTGGCGTGAGACCCTTCGGAGCCGGACGAACTTCGCGAAAATGATGATCCAGGAGACCAGGGAGAAGAAGAGGAGGATGCCGAGCACGACCTTCGCCGTCGGCCCGGTCTCGCGGAAGAAGGAGAGGATGCCCTGTCCTTGGCCGAGGTTTTCGACCGAGACGGCCTGAAACCCGGCGAAGATCATCGGGATCGAACGTAACATAGGCACTGGAGGCGGTCAAAGACCGTCGGGGAATGGAGTTCACAAGAGGAGGCGTTGTTCGAACCGTGACGTGTGTTCTGCGGAGCGCGCTTGTTCTCGCAATGTTGCTCGCGTTCGCCGCCTCGCTCGACGCTCGTCCGGTTCCTGCCTCCGCGCGGGCGCCGGTTCGGGCGTCGTCGTCGTCGGGACTTCCTGCGGATGGGCCGGCGGAGATCTTTCCCGCCGAGAAGATCGTCCCCGGGATGAAAGGGTATGGTTTCTCCGACCTCGGCGAAGGGAAGGGGATTCAGCGATTCGACGTCGAAATGATCGGAACGCTGAAGCGATATGCCCCGAAGCAGGACTTGATCCTCGCGAAAGTATCGGGAGCGGGCCTCGAGCACTCCGGGATCATCGCCGGCATGAGCGGAAGCCCGATCTACGTCGAGGGCAAGCTCGTCGGCGCGCTCGCCTACGGCTGGCCGTTCTCGAAAGATCCGATCTGCGGCATCACCCCGATCCAGAGCATGCTCGACATCCGACACGCTCCGGCAGCGGCGCCGGTCCCGATTGGCGCGCCGGCGGCGACGGCGGGGGAGCTCGTGTCGAGGTTCGCGGAGCGCCGGTTCGCGGGCGCTCTCGACGCGCTACTCTCCCCGTTCAAGCGCTCCACGGCCGCCGGCTCGATGGCGACTCTTCCGATCCCGGTGTCGTTCGCGGGAGGAGCGGGCGGAGATCCGGGGTGGCTCTTCGCGCGGGTCGCGGAGGCGGCCGGGTGGGTGGCGGCGCCGGCGGGTTCGACGGGAGAGGCCAAAATCCAAAGTCCAGGGTCCAGGCCAGCCGGAGAGGCCGTTCGACCGGGCTCGTCTCTCTCGACTGTCCTCCTCTCCGGAGACATGCTGCTCGCCGCGACCGGAACGGTGACGTGGGTGGAGGGCGACTCACTTCTGGCGTTCGGCCACCCTTTCCTCTCGATGGGACCGATCGAGATGCCGATGGCGAGCGCGGCCGTGCTCACCGTGCTGCCCTCCGTCTACCGGTCGTTCAAGTTCGCCGATACCGGCCCCGTCTTCGGATCCGTCACCCAGGACCGTTCGACCGGAATCCTCGGGACGTTTGGGACCCGAGCGAAGATGGTCCCGGTCACCGTCCGCATCTCCTCGGACGAAGTGCCGCTCCAGACGTACCGCTTCGAGGCCGTTCACAACTCGATGCTGACCCCAGTGCTCGCGGCGATCGCGATCGACAACGTGCTGACCACGCTCGAGAAGAGGGCCGGGGAGCGAACGCTCGTCTGGAAGTCGTCCATCCGGACTCCGGCGCGGGAGGTGCGTTGGAATACGGTTTTCTCCGGACTCGCGGCCCGCGAAGACGCGGTGACCTCGCTCGCGCTGCTCACGAATTACCTGATGGCCAACGAATTCCGGGACCTGCCGATCCTCGGAGTGGACGTGGAAATCGCCCACTCCGACCGGCTGCAGAACGGGCGGATCGTCAACGTCGAGCCGGCGAAAGAGCGGTTCCGGCCCGGTGAGCGTATTCCGATCCGCGTCGACGTCGTCGATTTCCGAGGCGGCTCGCGCCGCGTCATGCTCGACCTGGACATCCCGAAGGACACGCCGCCCGGTCCACTGACCGTGTTCATCGGCGACGGCAACTCGGCGACCGCGTACGACCTCGCGGTCTATCCGGCCGACCCGCAGTCGCTCGACCAGGTGCTCGATTTTCTCGCTCGGATGCGTCCGCCGAACAGCTTGAACTTGATCGCCTACCGCCGCGCGCCCGGCGCGGTGGTGGCCGGGGAGCCCCTCGCCGCGCTGCCGCCGTCGGTCTCTGCACTTCTGCGCGATCGCGGACCGGGCGACGGTACGCCGAACCTCTCGTACTTGCGGCTCCAGTCCCGTTCGGTCGAGCAGCCCGTGCCGATCACCGGCTCGGTGCAGCTCAACCTGGAAGTGCTGCCGAACAACTGGTGAGACCGCCGGCGACACTCCGCGCCGCGGCCGGCTTCTGGGCGGCGCTCCTTTTCTGTTCGAGCGCGGCCTTCGCGGCGACGGCGAAGATCTGGACGTCCGACTCGGCTGGCGACTTCTCCGCGGGAGAGGCCCGCGGCATCGCGGTGACGGTCAATGGCGAGCTCGTCCTCTCACGAGGTCTGGAGCGCGTCGATGGTGTCAGCGAAGCCGTTCTCTATGACGCGGTCATGGGACCGGGAGGCGTCGTCTTCGTCGGGACGGGCGAGGCCGGCCGAATCCTGAGGATCTCTACCGCCGGCAAAGTCGAGACCTACGCGACGCTCGCCGAGAAACAGGTCACCGCCCTCGCGCTCGGACCAGACGGCGCGCTCTACGCGGGAGCCTCGCCGGGCGGAAAGGTCTATCGCCTCGATGCGGGCAAAGCCTCGCTCTACTACGACACGAAGGCGCAGTACGTGTGGTCGCTCGCATTCTCCGGGCCGTCGCTCTTCGTCTCGACGGGTCTCCCCGGAGAGATCCATCGCGTCGACTCTGCGGGCCGCGGTCGGCGCGTTCACCAGGCGTCGGATCCACACGTGCGGACTCTGCACGCTGCGGGCGGAGAGGTTTGGGCCGGGACTTCCGGATCCGGGCTCGTCTTGAAGCTCGACGCATCGGGCAACGTGACGACGGTGTTCGACTCCGGGAAGACCGAAGTGACCGCCATCGCCTCGGGTCCGGACGGCCGCGTCTGGGCCGCGATCTCCTCCTCGGAGGCGCCGGGGGGCGGCGAGCCGATTTCCGCGCCGGCTCCACAGCCGCCGAAGACACCCCGTCCGACCGCTCCCGGAGACGAGGAGCAGCCCCGCGAGAAGGAAAAAGCGGAGGTCTCGGTCACCGTCTCCGCGCCGAGGCTCGCGCCCGCCCGTCCGCCGAGCCGCACGGGATACTCCTCGGAGGTCGTTCTTTTCGAGAAGGGGGAGCCGCCGCGAGTCGTCTGGACGGGATCGGACGAGATGGTCTTCGACCTGGGCGACGCGGAGGCGTCGTCGGTACTCGCCGGGACCGGTCCGAAGGGCCGGCTCTATCGCATTTCCGGAGATACTTGGTCGCTCGACCGAACCTTCGACGAGAAGCAGGTCAGCGTCGTCGTCGGGGAAGCGATCGCGACGAACGGCGCGAGCGCGTTCTATCGGCTCAGAAACGGCGAGCGCACGGGCGAGTACGTCTCGGCGGTCAAAGACACCGGCCGGACGAGCGTCTTCGGCGCATTCCGCTACGAGGGGGACGTTCCCTCCGGCGCGAAGCTCGAGGTCGCGTTCCGATCCGGCGAGTCGGCGGCTCCGGACACGACGTGGAGCCCGTGGTCCGAGTTCCATCCGGCGGCCGATACCGCGAAGGTCGGCGCGCCTCCGGGGCGTTACCTCCAATGGAAGCTCCGGATGACTTCGGCGGCCGGCGGGTCGCCGCTCGTGCGGCGTGTAGAGGCGGCTTACCGCAACCGCAATGCCGCGCCGGTCATCGACGCGTTCTTCGCAATGGGGCCGAACGAGGTTTTCGCCAAATCCGCGGGGGGAGGGTCGAACGTCTTCGAAACGGCCGCGCCGGACGAGAAGGGGATCTTCACGAGCCTTGAGGAAGCGAAGGCCGAGTCGGCTCCGCGCAAGCTCATGCGCAAGGGATACCGAACGCTCACCTGGAAGACGAGCGACTCGGATTCCGACACGATCGTGCACACCCTGAAGTTTCGGCCCGTCTCTTCCTCGCGCTGGATTCCATTGAAGTCGGACATTCGCGAGAGCTTCTACTCGTTCGACACGACTTCGCTTCCGGACGGCCAGTACGTCTTCCGGTTGACCGCCTCGGACTCGGAGTCGAATCCGGAGGAGCCGAAGGCCGCGTCGCGCGAGACGAGCCCGGTCTCGATCGACAACACGCCTCCGGTCGTCCGCCGCCTCGATTCGGGAAGCGGAAGGCTGCGGGTCGAGGCGGTGGACTCGGCGTCCCCCATCACGGACCTCGAATACAGCGTGAACGCCCGCGAATGGATGAGGGTCGAGCCCGAGGACGGGCTCTCCGATTCGCTCAAGGAGACCTACAGGATCGAGTTGAAGCCGGAGGAGCGAGGCGGATATCTCTTGATCCGCGCGACCGACGCCGCTCGCAACGTGACGGCGGTGTCGTTCACCGCGCCGTAGCACCAGCCGCA
>DASXTN010000146.1:0-8423 GCA_036505435.1 Thermoanaerobaculia bacterium
CTCGCGCCGCAGCTGGGAAATGAACGGGCCGCACTTCCCCGGCCGCTCCGTTTACGCGATCGCCTACGACGGACGAAACCACCGGCATCGCATCTGGGCGGCCCCGAAGAGCCTTCACTGGGGCGCGGAGCTCTGCGCGAGCGACGACTTCGGCGCCAGGTGGAGCCGGCCAGAAGTCCCGCGGATCGCCTTTCCGAAGGAGACGGGCGCCTCCCTCGCCCACATCTGGCAGATCGAGCCGGGCCTCGACGCCGAGCCGGAACGCCTCTTCGTCGGCGTCGAGCCTTCGGCGCTCTTCGAGTCGCGCGACGCCGGAGAGACCTGGTCGCTGAACGAAGGTCTCTGGAACCACCCGCACCGCCCGAAGTGGATGCCGGGGGGCGGCGGACTCTGTCTCCACACGATCTTGACGGACCCGGCGCGCCGCGACCGGCTGACGATCGCGATCTCGACGGGCGGCGTCTACCGCACCGATGACAGCGGCAAGACGTGGCGCGCGCGCAACCGCGGGATCAAGGCGTCTTTCCTCCCGGAGGAGGAGCCCGAGTTCGGGCAGTGCGTGCACAAGATGGTCCGACATCCCTCGCGGCCCGACCGGATGTTCCTCCAGCACCACTTCGGCCTTTACCGGTCGGACGACGCCGGCGACTCGTGGCGCGCGGCGTCGAAAGGCGTACCGTCCGACTTCGGTTTTCCCATGGCGATGCACCCGCGCAATCCCGACACCGTCTACATCCTGCCGCTCCAGGCCGACGAGTTCCGCTGCCCGCCGGAGGGCAAGCTGCGTGTCTACCGGACGCGAGACGGCGCCCTCTCGTGGAAGCCGCTCACCCGCGGCCTTCCTCAGGAGGGCTGTTACGACACGGTGCTGCGCGACGCGATGTCGGTCGACGAGGAAGATCCCGCCGGCGTTTACTTCGGCACGCGCAACGGCTGGCTCTACGGCTCTCGGGACGAGGGAGAGACTTGGTCCGTCATCGAGGACAGCCTGCCGCCGATCACATGCGTGCGCGCGGTGACCGCGCGCCGCCTCGCGAGGGCGCGGCCGGCGCGCCGACGGAAGGCGGCGTGATGCCGGTCCGATTCTTCGTGCCCGGACCGCTGCGCGAGTTCGCGGGCGGTCGCGCCGAGGTCGTGCTCGCGGCGACGCCGCGCACTCTCAAGGAAGCGCTCGAGGCCCTGGGCCGCGACTATCCCGGCGTCGCCCGTCGGGTTCTGAACGAGCGCGGCGAGGTCCGGCCGCACGTCAACCTCTTCGTGGGCGGAGAGTGCGTTCGTTTCGCGGACGGGCTCTCGACGGCGCTGCCCGACGGCTGCGAGATCGCGATTCTTCCGGCAGTCAGCGGGGGCTGATTGAGACTCCCTCTCCCACGGGAGAAGGGTTGGTTCTAAGCTCTTCCGGTGGGATCCGCTTCGATCCGCGAATACCTCGCTTCCGACGCCGAACCCGAGGCCGCTCTCGCCGACCGCTTCGAGGGAACGTTCGGTCATGCGGTCCAGATCCCCGCTTACGGCGAGACCGACAGCCTCGTCGAGACGCTCGGCTCGGTGCCCGAAGGACCCCTCGGCGACGTGCTGATCGTCTTGGTGCTGAACGCGCGCGCCGATTCGCCGAAAGAAATCCACGAGGCGAACGCGATCGCGCGGGAGAAGGTCGCAGAGCCCGCGCCGGCTTCTGAGACCATTTCCGAGGAGCCCGAAGCCCGCCTCTTCACTTATCCGCGGGGCAAGCTGCTGTTGATCGACCGCGCCGTCGCCGGATGCTACCTGCCCACCGGACAGGGCATCGGTCTCGCGCGGAAGATCGGTTGCGACCTGATGGTCCGGCTCCATGCGGCCGGGCGCCTGGCCTCACCCTGGATTCACGCGACCGACGCCGACACGCATTTGCCCGAAGATTACTTCGAGCAAATCGGCGGCGTAGATCGCGATCGAAGCGCCGCGGCGCTCTACTTCTACGAGCACCGATTTCCGCCCGAGAAGGAAATCGCGCGCGCAGGCCGCCTGCACGAGATCTCCCTTCGCTACTACACGCTCGGTCTCGCGTGGGCAGGTTCCCCGTACGCGTACGCGGGCCTGGGGTCATGCCTGGCCATCCACCCCTCGGCTTATGCCGAGGTCGGCGGATTCCCGCGCAGGAACGCCATCGAGGACTTCACCATCTTGAACGAGCTCGCGAAAGTGGGCGCGATCGAGCGCCTCGCGGGAGCGCCAATCGGTCTCGCCGGCCGGATCTCCACGCGAGTTCCGGTCTCGACCGGGCAGGCGTTGTCGAAGATTATTGGACAGAAAGGCGGCGCCGCGGACTTCCGTCTGCACCACCCGATCGTGTTCGCTCACCTGGCGGCCTGGCTGCGCGTGCTCGGCGCGATCGCTCGCCGCATGGGGGACCTCCAGGCGCCGCTCGACGAGCTTCCCCGCGGAAGCCCTTTCTTCCGCGCGGATCTTCTGGAAGACGCGCTCGCAGAGATGGGAGCGTTCCAAGCGGTGCGTGAAGCGATGGCCGAACCGTCGGGCGAACAGAGCCTTCTGCACCGGCTCCACGCCGGGTTCGACGCCTTCCGCACCCGCAAACTCGTCGACGCATTGCGCGACGGCGGGTTGACTTCGTTGCCCTACCGCGAGGCCCTCTCCGAGGCTCCTTTCACTGGATTGAGGGACTCGACCGAGGAAGATCTAGAAACCTTGCGGTCGCTTCTCGCCGAGGAAGAACGCAAGCTCTCCGTGGTGCCGGCCGGCGTTCCCGCACTCGAGCCCGAGAGCGCCTAGAACGGCTCAAGGTTCAAGGTGTGGATCCTTTGACCCCCGGCCTAGACTTACGTCGAAATTACGCCCCTCCCCTACCGCCTCGCTCCTCAAGTGTCTCTTGCAAATAAATTCGGCCCTCTGTATAAATATGCAATGAACAGGATTCGCGCCAGCGTCGCGGGGGCGTCGGGTTACGCCGGCGGTGAGGTCGTGCGCTGGCTCGCGGGCCACCCGCGCGTCGAGCTCGTCCACCTGACCGCATTTCGCGAGCAGGGGCGGCCGCTCGCCGAGGTCTTCCCCAACCTGCGCGGTTTCGCCGCGCAGACGCTGAACGGTACGAGCTGGCGCCAGATGGCAGAGGAGTCGGACGTCGTCTTCCTCGCACTCCCCCACGGCGCCGCCCTCGAAGCGGCTCGTCCTCTTCTGGAGGGGGGCACGCGGGTCATCGACCTGGGAGCAGATTTCCGCTTGAAGGACCCGGTCGAATACTCCCGCTGGTATGGCGACGAGCATCGCGCCGCGGATCTCCTGGCAACCGCGGTGTACGGACTGCCGGAGGTGAATCGAAACGCGGTTCGCTCCGCGAAGCTCGTCGCCAACCCCGGCTGCTATCCGACGGCGGCGTCGCTCGCCCTTCTCCCGCTGCTCTCGAGCGGCCGGGTGAAGGGTCCGGTCATCGTCGACGCCAAGTCGGGCGTCTCGGGCGCAGGGCGAAACCCTTCCGCGACGACCCACTTTTCCGAGGTCAACGAGAACGTCAAGCCCTACAAGTTGGGCGAGCACCGGCACGGTCCCGAGATGGAGCAGACGTTTGCGGCGGCGGGCGTGCCCGTGTCGGTGTATTTCGCGCCACACCTGACCCCGATGACGCGCGGGATTCTCGCGACCTGTTATGCGCCGCTCGGCGACGCACTCTCGCCCGCCGAGGCGCTCACGCTCTATGAAGACGCATACCGCGACGAGCCGTTCGTGCGCGTCCTCCACGACGAGCTCCCGCAGACGAAGGCGACGCTCGGATCGAACTTCTGCGACGTCGCGGTGCGGGTGGATGCCGGACGGCAGCTCGCGGTCGCCGTGTCCGCGATCGACAACCTGGTGAAGGGGGCGGCGGGACAGGCGATCCAGAACATGAACCTGATGTTCGACTTCCCGGAGACCGAGGGATTGTGGGTGCCCGCGTTGTTCCCATGAAGAGGCAGATACCCAGCCGAGAGGAGACGCATTGAAATGTCCGAGTCGACTTTGACCGAGACCGAGCCGATGTCGTCGATCCCGGGCGACGTGGCCACCCCGAAAGGCTTCCGCGCCGCCGGAATCCACTGCGGCGTGAAGCGCGAGAAGCCCGACCTCGCCCTGCTCGTGTCCGAGGTCCCCGCGAGCGCAGCCGGCGTCTTCACGACCAACAAAGTCAAGGCCGCCCCGGTCCGCTACTCGCAGCGTGTCGTCATCGGCGGCCGGGCGCAGGTGGTCGTCGTCAACAGCGGAAACGCCAACGCCTGTACGGGAAAGGCGGGCCTCGCCGACGCCGCCGAGATGGCCAAGCTCGCGGGAGACGCCCTGGGAGTCGACCCCGAGCTCGTGCTCGTCGCCTCGACGGGCGTGATCGGGGTGCCACTTCCGATGGACGCGATCCGCGCCGGCATTCCCCGCGCGGCCCGGGAGCTCGTCGGCGACGGCGGCGACGCGGCGCGTGCGATCCTGACGACCGACAACTTCCCGAAGACCGCCGCGGTGCGTCTTACGATCGATGGCGTCGAGATCACGATCGGGGGCATGGCGAAGGGCGCGGGAATGATCCATCCAAACCTCGCGACGACACTCTGCTTTTTGACGACCGACGCCGCGGTTCCCGCCGCCGTGCTGCGCGGCGCCTTGAAGCGCGCCGTGCAGGAGTCGTTCAACTCGATCACCGTCGATGGCGACACGAGCACCAATGACACCGTGCTCCTGCTCGCGAACGGGCGCGCGGGAGGTGCGCCTATCGCGAGCGGCGACCCGCTCGCGAAGTTCACAACCGGGCTGACGCTCGTCGCCTCGGAGCTCGCTCGAATGGTCGTCCGCGACGGCGAGGGAGCGACGAAGTTCATCGAGATCTCCGTCGGTGGAGCGGTCTCGGATCTCGAGGCGCGGCAGGCGGCGATGACGGTGGCCAACTCGCTTCTCGTCAAGACGGCGCTTCACGGGGGCGAGCCGAACTGGGGCCGGATCCTCGCGGCGCTCGGCCGCGCGGGCGTCGAGATGGCCGAGGAAGCGACTGACGTCTTTTTCGGAGAGCTCGCCGTCGTGCGCGGAGGTGTCGGAGTCCCCGCCGTCTGGGACGCCGCGGCGGCGGCGCTCGAGGAGAACGAGATTTCCGTTCGTATCGAGCTCGGCTTGGGCACCGGATCCGCGAAGGTGTGGACCTCGGACCTTTCGGAGGAGTACGTGCGCATCAACGGGAGCTACACGACATGAGCGGAACGTGGAACGGCTTCTCGGCCAACCCCGACGCGATCGGCGCTTCGCTCGCTCAGGCCCTCCGTTACGTCGCGACCTGGCGCGGCAAGACGGTCGTGGTCAAGTTCGGCGGCAGCGCGGCCGACTCGCTCGAGGCCGGGACGGTTGCCGAGGACCTGGTCCTGCTGCAACAGGCCGGTGTCCGCCCGATCCTCGTCCACGGTGGCGGACACGAGATCACGCGGGAGCTCGAGAAGAAGGGACGGACGTCGGAGTTCGTCGACGGGCTGCGGGTGACGGACGCCGAGACGATGGAGGTCGTCGAGCGCGTGCTCGGCGGCGCCGTCAACAAGAGGCTGGTCAACCTGATCGCCCGCGCGGGGGGGCGCGCCGTGGGGGTTTCGGGCAAGGACGCGCGTCTGCTGCACGCGAAGCCGCACGAACGCGCCTCCGAGCTCGGTTTCGTCGGCGAGGTCGACCGAATCGAGCCCCGAATCGTCGAAGTGTTGCTCGAAGAAGGCTTCCTGCCGGTCGTCGCCTCGCTCGGCGTCGGACCGGACGGTCACGCGTACAACGTGAACGCGGATACCGCGGCGGCCGCGCTCGCCGTCGCGGTGCATGCCGACAAGATCGTCCTCCTGACCGACGTCGCAGGGATCTATCGGGAGATCGCCGGCGGCCGGGAGCTCCTCTCCGAGCTCTCGCCGGAGGAAGCGCGAATGCTGCTCGACTCCGGCGTCGTGTCCCGCGGGATGATCCCGAAGGTCTCCGCCGCCCTCGAGGCCGTCGAAGGGGGCGTTCCTTCGGCCCACATCGTCAGCGCCGAGACGCCGCACTCGCTCCTCCTCGAGCTCTTCACGCGGTCTGGTGTCGGGACGATGATCCACTCCGTCGCGCCCGAGCCGATCGCGCTCGCATCCCCGGCATGACGGAGAGGCCGCCTCGGGTCCCCTCTCCCCTCGGGGGAGAGGGACAGGGTGAGGGGGGATTCTCCGACTCGCCCTCGGTGGTCCGTGAAGCGGACCGGGTGCTCTTCCGCAACTACAAGCGCGCGCCGGTCGCCTTCTCTCATGGTCGGGGCGTCCAGCTCTTCGATCTCGAGGGGCGGGCATACCTCGACTTCATCGGCGGCATCGCGGTGTCGAGCCTGGGCCACGCGCACCCGGGCCTCGTCGCCGCGCTCTGCGATCAGGTCGCTCGGTACGTACACGTCTCGAACCTTTACCAGATCCCGGAGCAGGTCGAGGCGGCGCGGCGGCTCACCTCGCTCGCCGGGTTGCCCCGGGCGTTCTTCTGCAACAGCGGCGCGGAAGCGAACGAAGCGGCGATCAAGCTCGCGCGCAAGCGAGCGAAGTCGGCGAAGCATCCCTCCTGTCACGAAATCCTGGTCACTGACAATTCCTTCCACGGACGAACGCTCGCGACGGTCGCCGCGACCGGGAACCCGCGCTACCAGCGGGGCTTTGAGCCCCTGCCGCCCGGCTTTCGGTTCGTGCCGTTCGACGACTTGGGCGCGATGCGGAAAGCGGTCACGGAGAGGACGTGCGCCGTTCTGATCGAGCCGGTCCAGGGAGAGGGCGGCGTGCTTCCCGCCTCGCCAGGCTATCTCACCGGGATGCGTGCTCTCTGCGACGAGAACGGGCTCCTGCTCATCTTGGACGAAGTGCAGACCGGCATCGCCCGAACCGGGAAGATGTTCGCGTACGAGCACGCGGGGATCTGGCCGGACGTCGTGACGCTTGCGAAAGGCGTCGCCGGCGGAGTTCCGGCCGGCGTCGTGCTCGCGACCGAGGAGGTCGCGGCGCACTTCGCTCCCGGCGACCACGGCTCGACCTTCGGTGGCAACGCGCTCGCCTCGGCGGCGATCTGCGCGGTCCTCGACGCAATCGAGCGGGAAGGTCTGGTCGAGAACGCGCGAGCGCGTGGAGCCCAGCTCGTCGCGGGCCTGGAGCGCCTCCGGGCGAAACACGCGGCTTTGCTCGAGATCCGCGGCGCCGGGCTCTTGGTCGGCGCGGACCTCTCGATCGAGGCGGCGCCGATCGTCGAGGGGTGCCTCGCCCGAGGGCTCCTGGTCAATGCGGTCCGGCCGAAGACCCTGCGGCTGGCGCCGCCGCTCATCGTCTCCGCTCAAGAGGTCGATTCCGCGCTGGGGATCCTCGACGAGACCATCGCGGAAGCGGCGACGAAAGTCTCGGACCTCGCCGGCGTCGGCGCCGAAGGAAAGGAGACCGCGTGAAAGTCAGCAAAGTGGCGCTCGCCTATTCCGGGGGTCTCGATACCTCCGTGATCATCCCCTGGCTGCGCGAGACCTACGGCTGCCAGGTCGTCGCGGTCGTCGCCGACGTCGGACAGATCGACGACTTCGCGGCGGTCGGGAAGAAGGCGCTCGCCAGCGGCGCCTCGGAATGCCGCGTCGTCGACGTACGCGACTCTTTCGTCCGCGATTACGTCTTCCCCGCTCTGCGCGCGGGCGCCGTCTACGAAGGGCGTTATCTCCTGGGTACCGCGCTCGCGCGGCCCCTGATCGCGGGGGTTCAAGTCCAGGTCGCGAAAGAGACCGGATGCGACGCACTCGCCCATGGCTGCACCGGCAAAGGGAACGACCAGGTCCGATTCGAGCTGGCGTACCACGCGCTCGCGCCGGAGCTTCCGATCATCGCGCCGTGGCGCGAGTGGACGTTGAAGTCGCGCGAGGACGAGATCGCGTACGCGGCGAAGAACGGGATTCCCGTCCCAGTATCGGCGGCGAAGCCCTATTCGATCGACCAGAACCTCTGGCACACGTCCTACGAGGGCGGGATTCTGGAGGACCCCGCGGCCGCACCCCCGGACGACATGTTTCAGCTGACGGTCGATCCGGCGAAAGCACCCGACGAGCCCTCGTTCGTCGAGATCGAGTTCGAGCGCGGCCTTCCGGTATCCGTGAACGGTGCGCGGAAAGAGCCGGCCGAGCTCGTCGCCCTCCTGAACTCTCTCGCCGGCGGGCACGGCGTCGGCCGGATGGATCTCGTCGAGAACCGACTTGTGGGCATGAAGAGCCGCGGCGTCTACGAGACGCCGGCCGGCACGGTCCTCATGGCGGCCTTGCGCGATCTGGAAGCCCTGACGCTCGACCGCGAGACCCTCCATTTCCGGGAGACGATCTCTCCTCGCTACGCCGAGCTCGTCTACTACGGGTTGTGGCACTCCCCGCTGCGCGCGGCGTTCGACGCTTTTCTCGAGGCGTCGCACCGGTGGGT
>DASXTN010000147.1:0-1538 GCA_036505435.1 Thermoanaerobaculia bacterium
GATGCGGATCGGCTGATTCGGTCGGTCGTTTGCGTTCCGCGGCGTCGCCGCGATCTTGTCCGCTATTTCCATCCCGGACACAACTTCGCCGAATGCCGTGTACTGATGGTCCAGAAACGGCGAGTCTTTGACGACGATGAAGAACTGTGAGGATGCCGAGTTCGGATCCGCCGCGCGAGCCATCGAAACGATGCCGCGACGGTGGTTCGTGTCGTTGAATTCCGCGCGGAGCCGAACTTCCTTGCCGTCGACGATGTTCCCGCCGGTTCCGTAGGGCCGCCGCGGGTCCTCCGGCTTCTTGGTCAGGGGGTCACCCCCCTGGATCATGAAGCCGGGAATCACGCGATGGAACATCGTACCGTCGTAGAAGCCCTTGGCGGCCAGATCCACGAAGTTCTCCACGTGCTTCGGCGCCTTGTCGTAATAGAACTTCAGCGTGATGTCACCCATGTCGGTCTGAAGGATTGCGAGTGTGTTGGCGTAGTCACGTGGGGCCACCTTCTTCTTTCCCTTCTGGGCCGCCTGGCCCGACAGGGCGAGTGCGCAGAGCAACAGAAACGCAGTCGCGATTTTGCTCTTCAAGTCCGGCTCCTTTCGAGACAACCGCGGAAAGATAACACTCCTCCCGAGGGAGTATTCCGAGAGAGTCGTCACGGTAAGATCTGAGCAATGTACGTCGCTCTCGCGCGCACGGTGCTGACCGACGTGGACCACGACAAGATCGTGGTAGAGGTCCGCAAGATCCGGCAGCGCTATCCGGGCGCCTCGAACGAGGAACTCGTCCAGCGGTTGATCCGTCAAACCGCTCTCCGCTGCGCAGCGATCGGCGCTATCGCATCGGCGCCCCCCGGTTTCCTGTCGATCGTGCCTCTCGCCGCGGACTTCTCGTACCAGGTCCTCGCCTTGAATCGGCTCGTCCTGACGATCGCTCGAATCTACGGACGGCCGACGACCCGCGAGCAGCGCGGCGCGACCGTCGCTGCCAGCCTCGCGTTCGGAGGAGGGACCGAGTTTTTTCGGCGCAGCGTCGTCAAGGGAGTTTCGCGGTCGCTGAAACGCCAGGGAGCCGCTCATCTGGTTCCTCTGTTCGGGGGTCTGCTCGGCGCCATCATGTCTTACGCTTCCGTGCGCGGGATCGGACGCCAGGCGCAGAGCTATTACCGTCGGCGGCGGACGGCGGAACGCGTGCGCACGCTCGCGCACCGATGAAAGCCTCCGCCGACGTCGCCGTCGTGGGCGGAGGAGTGATCGGCCTGGCCCTCGCCCGCGAGCTCTCTTCGCGAGGGTTCGACGTCGTGCTACTCGAGCGCGGTCGCACCGGCGAGGAGGCCTCTTCGGCCGCCGCCGGACTCCTGACGGCGCAGTCGGACGCCCTTGCGCCGTCGCCCTTCTTCGCTCTCGCGCGGGAGAGCCGCGACCTCTACCCCGACTGGAGCGACGCGCTCCGCCAGGAGACCGGGCTCGACATCGGATGGCGGCCGACGGGGGTCCTGCGCTGCGGAACCCCGGATTTCCTGGAGCGCTTCCGCTGGCAGCGC
>DASXTN010000148.1:0-5028 GCA_036505435.1 Thermoanaerobaculia bacterium
ACGAGCGGGATCGTCGCGACGACGTTGACCGGCACGTGCTTCATCAGCCAGAACAGGCCGACGAACGTCGCCGCTGTCCCGAGAACCGCGAGATAGGCGACTGCGCCGAACGCCGCGGGCGTCCACCGAGCTCGGGCCCCCCGCTCGAGGAGCGCCGCAACCGCGAGCAGGAACGCGGCCGCGACGAGCGTCTGGCCCCAGACGTTGCGGACCGGATCGACGCGGCCGAGGTGCTTCTTGACGAGAACGTTCGAATAGGCCGCGACCACCGCGGCCGCGAAGACGAGCGCGCCGCCGCGAAATAAGCCCGAAGACCCGGAGTGGAACGCACGCAGGATCGCGGGTCCCTCGATCAGCGCCACCCCGGCGAATCCGAGCGCCGCTGCTCCGAGCGTCTTCGGCGTGAGCGGCTCGCTCGGAAGGAGAAAGTGCGCGAAGAGCGCGACGCAGATCGGAAACGTGGCGAAGAGAAGTGCCGAAAGGCCGGACTCGATCCACTGCTGCGCGATGAAGATGAGCGCATAGAAGACGCCAATCTGGAGAAATCCGGCGAACGCGATGAACCACCGTTCGCGTCCCGTCGGACGGTGTCCACCGGCGCGAAACGCGAACGGCACGAGCACGAGGCACGCGAGCGCCATACGAACCCCGGCGAAGCGCAGAGGCGGCAGGTACTGAAGCCCGATCTTGATCATGAGCCAGGTCGAGCCCCAGATCGCGCACAGGAAAAGATAGACGGCAAGCGTCCGGCCGCGGAGTGGAGACATGGTGGGCATCCTAGATGAGTAGAATCCCCCCGTGGTCGAAGCCCGCGTCGATCCGGATCTTTCGAAGGCCGAGCGGTATCAGGAGTTGACGCGCTCCCTCGAATCTCTCCTCGAAGGCGAGACCGACGCGCTCGCCAATCTCGCGAACGCGTCAGGGCTTCTCGCTCAATACCTCGACCGGATCAACTGGTCCGGCTTCTATCTGCTCCGCGGCGAGGAGCTCGTTCTCGGGCCGTTCCAGGGAAAGCCGGCGTGCGTTCGCATCCCGGTCGGCAAAGGCGTTTGCGGGACCGCAGCCGCGCGACGCACGAGCGTCGTCGTGCCGGACGTGAACCAGTTCCCGGGCCACATCACGTGCGATCCGGCTTCGCGCTCGGAGATCGTGATTCCAATCCTGCAGGGCGGCGTCTTACGCGGCGTGCTCGACGTAGACTCGCCCGAGATGGACCGCTTCGACGAAGAGGACCGCTCGAGTCTCGAGAAGTTCGTCGAGGCGCTGACGCCGCGCGTTCATTGGGAGCGGCTCTGAGGTGCCGGGAAAGGGATTCACCGGAAAAATCACGTGGTTGGGCCATGCGGCGTTCCTGATCGAATCCCCGAAAGGGATTCGCATCGCGATCGACCCGTGGATCGGCAACAACCCGAGCTTTCCGAAGGGGTTCGACTGGGGGAAAGTCGACGTGATCGCGGCGACCCACGGGCACTTCGATCATTTCGGCGACGACGGGATCGAGCTCGCAAAGAAGACCGGCGCGACCGTCGTCGCAATCTTCGAGCTCGCGCTCCACTGCGGCGCAAACGGCGTCGAAAAGGTCTCCGGGATGAACAAGGGCGGAAGCCAGAAGGTCGCGGGGGTCGAGTTCCGGATGGTGCAGGCGGTCCACTCTTCCGGGACGTCCGGCGCCGGCAAAGAAGCGAACTTCCCCTCCGACCCGTGCGGCTATGTGATGACCTTCGAGGACGGTTTTCGGATCTATCACTCCGGCGACACGAGCGTCTTCGCGGACATGGCCTTGATCGGCGAGCTGTACGAGCCGGACCTCGCGCTCCTTCCGATCGGCGATTTCTACACGATGGGCCCTCGCGAAGCAGCCAAGGCGTGCCAGCTCCTCGGCGTCCCGCGCATGATCCCGATGCACTGGGGCACGTTCCCCGTGCTGCCCGGCAATCCCGCCGAGCTGCGCCGCGAGATCGACCGGCGCGGCCTGGCTACCGAAGTCGTCGAACTCACCCCGGGAGGCTCCTGGCCGTAGTTCGTTCGAAAGGAGGATCCGATGCGGGCCCTCTACCGTTTCCTTCCACTGGTTGCAGTCACGCTCCTGGTTGGAGCGTGCGCCTCACGCGGCCGCAGTGACTGGGAGCTCCTCGGCCAAAAGAGCGTGTCGTTTCTTGGCGTCGTCGACCGCGATACGCTCGATGTCGGGCGGTCGCAGGGGCGGTTCCGGGAGCTGAAGATCGTCGTCGAGGGCGCGCCGGTCGAGATGTACGACATCGACGTCGTTTTCGGAGACGGATCGAGCTTCCACCCCGAGACCCGTCTCTCCTTCGCTCCGAACACCGTGAGCCGGACGATCGACCTGCCGGGACGGGATCGAGTGATTCGGAAGATCAACTTCGTCTATCGGAAAACGTCTGGACTCTTCCGGCAGGCGACCGTTTCCGTCTACGGCCGATAGTCGGACGCCCCGACCCCGACAGCGGTCGAGACAATTCCACTCGAGGAGCCCGCGATGGTTGGTATGATAATTCCTCATACCGACGATGAAAACAGTGAAAGTCGCAATCACGATCGACGGAAGGGTTCTGAGGCGTCTCGACGATCTCGTCGCTGAGAAACGGTTCTCCAGCCGAAGCCGAGCGATCCAACTCGCCGTCGAGGCTCAGCTCCAGCGTCTCGACAGAGGCCGACTCGCGCGCGAATGCTCGAAGCTCGACCCGAGAGCGGAACAGCGTCTGGCGAACGATGGGGCGTCGGCGGATCTCGCGGAATGGCCAGAGTACTGAGGGGAGACGTCTTCTGGGCGGAGCTCGATCCGGCGCGGAGTCGTGAGCAGGCCGGCCGGCGTCCGGTCCTCGTTCTGAGTCAGGAAGTCTTCAATGAACGCTCGGGTACCGTGATCGCGGTCGCGATCACCAGCGAGCCGCCGCGAGCCGGTTTTCCCCTGACCGTCCCTCTCGGCAGCGAGCAACTCCCCAAGAAATCTTGGGTGAAGGTGAGTCAGATCCGGACGCTTTCGACCCACCGTCTAGGGCGGAGAATCGGACGCGCTTCTTTCGAGGAGATCGAGCTCGTCGTGCAGGGCCTGAACGAGATCATCGCCGCGTAGCATCAGTCGCTACTGCAGCGGCAGCCTTCCGGCGAACCCCTCTTCGTAGCCGTGGAAGTACTCGAGCGAAGCCTCGGGGTATTTCCAGCAGTAGTAGCCCGCTCCGGAGTCGAAGTCGACGAGCCAGAGGCCCTTGATCTCCGCGCCGAGGGCGAGGATTTCCCGCGCCCAGTCGCCGACGACTCCTTGCCGCTCTTCTTCGGTCTCTTCTCCCTCGGCGAGCCGCGCGAACTTGAAGACCGCGTCCGAGGTGATCTCTTTCACTCTCGGCAGAAGCGTGCGCGCCTCCTCCAGCGTGAAGATCTTTTTCTGGGGTGAAGTCAGGACGACGAGCTCGGCGCCGCTCGAAGTGAGCCCGCGCTCCCGCACGACGTCGACGAGCTTCTGAACTGCTTCCGCATCCTCGCCCGTCGCACCGGCGAGGTACGCCTCGAGCGCGACGAGCGCTTCCTCCGTTCGTCCGCTCTTCAAGAAGAGCAGCCCGCGCTCCCGGGAATAAGTGATCTCTTCCGGGTCGAGAACCTCGGCCCAGCGAAGCGTCTCCAAGGCGTCGGCATACTGCTCGCGGCGCTCCCACGAGCGCCGGAGGTTCGACAACACCCGTCCGAGGACTGACCTCTCCGTGTCGGGGGCGAAGATCTCGTCCGGCAAGGCGAGCGGAGCACCGAAGACCGCGCTCACCCGGCGTGCGACGGATTCCCGATCGCGGAGCACGCCGCCGTCGAAAGGATCGATGTAAGTCTCTTCGGGCAGATCCTCACCGCCGACCACGAAGTGGCCGGGCAAGCCGATGCCGGCGAGGCGGATGCCCGCTCGGCGGCCGACCTCGACCGTTACGATCGACAGCGTAATGGGCATCCCGCGGCGACGCTCGAGAACGCTCGCAACGGAGGAGTTCATCGGCTCGTCGTAGGTTTCCTGATCGCCGCAGAACCCCTCCTCGGTGAACAGCACGTGTCGCAGCGCCTCCAGCGGGGGCTCTCCATCCGTAGCCCGGGAGCGAACGCGCGCGGCGAGCTCCGCCGCTTTCGCCCGCGCGGCGCCGAGGTTCTCGCTGGCGTCGACGAGCGCGGCGACCAGAAGAGCTCCTTCGAAGATGTCGAGCTCTTCGCTCGAAGCGAAGAACTGAAAGCGATGAAACAGCTCTTCCCGGTCGATCAAGACCCGTTCTTTCGTGCGATCGCCACGCCGTCGCGCAGCGGCACGATGACCGATTGGAAATCGCGGCGCGCGAAGAGACGGCGGTTGAACTCGCGGATTCCCTCCGTCGAGGGGTCACGAACCGAGCCGTCCACGACCTTTCCCGACCAGAGCACGTTGTCAGCAAGGAGGTAACCGCCGGGCCGAACTCGCGGAGCGGCGGCGTCGAGAGCGCGGGGGTAGCCGTCTTTGTCGATGTCGATGAAGATGACGTCGAACTCTTCCGACGTCGACAACAGGATCTCGATGGCCTCGCCGATCCGCACGTCCACGCGGTCTCGAAGGGCCATACGGTCCAGGTATCCCGTCGCCTCACGAGCGTTCTTCTCGCTGCCGTCGGTGTAGAGAACGGTTCCTCCCGGGCCGACCGCGCGCGCAAAGAAAGCCGTCGAGTACCCGATCGCGCTTCCGAGCTCGCAGATACGCCGGGCGCCGATCGAACGTGCGAGCATGGAGAGGAGAGTCGCCACGGCCGGCCCGACGATCGGGATGTTCCTCTCCCGCGCCACGGCCTCCATCTCCTCGAGAACTGGATCGCGTTCCGGCAGGAGGTCGATCAGGTAGCGATCGAGCTCCGGCGAGACCAGAGGCGTCACGGGCAAATCATAGCTGTCAGCTGTGAGCCGTCGGCGGTCGGCTGACCGGTTCTGTAAGATCCCCGCGTGCCCTCCGAGTTGGACCGCGTCGAGAAGATCCTGTCCGATTTTCCCCGCGAGGAACTCGAGACGCTCATC
>DASXTN010000149.1:0-8575 GCA_036505435.1 Thermoanaerobaculia bacterium
ATCGATGCCCTTCTTCAGGATCGGTCGTCCGCCCGCGATGGTCTCGACCCTCGCGTAGTGGCCAGTCGCCACGCTTTCGCAGCCCATCGCCCGCGCCTCCCTCCAGAGCGTCGCGAACTTGACCTTCGAGTTACAGGCCGAGCATGGAATGGGCGTCTCGCCGGAAAGGTAGGAGGCCACGAACGGACGAACCACGTCCTCGCGGAACTCATCCTCGAGGTTCACGACGTAATGCGGGATGTCGAGCGCCCAGGCGACCCGGCGCGCGTCGGAAAGGTCGTCGAGCGTGCAGCAGCGGCCCGTCCGCCCGGACTCGGATGAGTGGTCCCACAGCTGCATTGAGAGTCCGATCACTTCGTGACCATCCTCTTTCAGGAGGAGAGCGGCGACGGAGGAGTCCACACCTCCGGACATGGCGACCGCGACGCGCATCCGGGAGATTCTACGGGAGCCGGGAACCGGAAAACTCGGGGTCTCGTCGAGGATCAACATCGGACCGCCGACCGGTTCTCGGCGGCAGAGTCTCTAAGGCGTCGGTGTCGTCGACGTCGTCAACCGGGGACCGGAGCCGGCAGCGAGTGCGCGACGCCTGCCGCCCTCGCGTCCGCGACGACGCGCGGGAGCAGATCGACGACTTGCTCGACCTCCTCGTCCGTCGTCAGGCGAGACAGCGAGAAGCGGACGACCCTCTTCGCCTCTGCTTTCGAGAAACCGAGCGAGAGAATCGCGGGCGAGGGCGCGAGCGTTCCGCTCGAGCACGCGCTGCCGACGGAAACGGCTACGCCTTCCAGATCGAGCCGGAAGAGAAGAGCCTCGCCCGAGACGTCCTCGAACAGGATCGCCGTCGTGTTCGGCAGCCGCGGAGCCTCGGCACCGACCGGATGCGCGCCCGGCACCCTCTCGCGAATGCCCCGCTCGAGCTGATCGCGCAGGCGCCCGATCCCGTTCCCTTCGAGCGGCAGGCGTTCCCGCGCCAGCCGCGCAGCGACGCCGAATCCGATGATCCCCGGCGTGTTCTCGGTTCCGCCGCGGAGCTTCTTCTCCTGTCCGCCACCCGGGGTGTGCGCTTCGAGCGGAAATCCGCGGCGGACGTAGAGGGCGCCTACGCCCTTCGGCCCGTGAAGCTTGTGCGCGGAAAGAGAGAGGAGGTCGACGGACCAGGCACCGACATCCAGGGGCACACGGCCCGCGGCCTGGACCGCGTCCGTGTGCACCGGGACGCCGCGGCCGCGCAATTCGGCGGCAATCTCTTCGATCGGGTAGAGGCCGCCGTACTCGTTGTTGGCCGTCATGACCGAGACGAGCCGAGTGTCCGAAGTGACCTGGCCCAGAACCTTCCCAGGGTCGAGCGCACCGCTTTTCTCGGCAGAGACCGCAATCGCCTCCATCCCGGCGGACGCGAGCCGCGCCACGGGCTCCCGCACCGAAGGATGCTCCGCACCAGAGGTGACGATCCGCCCCTCCTCCTTTCGCACCGCCCCGAAGATCGCGAGGGCGTTTGCTTCCGTGCCTCCCGACGTGAAGAGGATCTCCTCGGGCCGGGCGCCGATGAGCCGGGCAACCTCGTCGCGGGCCTCTTCGATCGCCTGCCTCGCACGGCGTCCAGCGGAATGGACCGACGACGGATTTCCGTAGAGATCGGCCGCGGCGGCCACCGCTTCCCGAACCTCAAGATCCAATGGAGTGGATGCGTTGTTGTCGAGGTAAATCATGACAGGGACCTGCGAGCCGACGGACAGCTCTCCTTCATTATCGCTCCGCTCGATGGTGAAGCTTTGGTTAAGGAATGGCTGCACGAACCAGAGGGTTAGAATCGGCACGCGGATGAGGCGAGCCGCACTTTTCCTCTTCCTGACTGCGTCCTTCCTGCTCCCCGGGGCCGGTTCCGGTCAGAGTGCTGCTCCTGAGCCCTCTCGAAAAGACCGCATCGCTGCGCTCCCCGCCGACGAGCGTCGGTGGCTGACCGAGTTCGTTGCACCCATCATTCAGCCCGAAGAAGAAGAGCTCTACCTGAAGTTGACTGAGCCGCACCAGCGCGAAACCTTCAAGCAAGCGTTCTGGGCTCGGCGAGAGAGGTCGGATCTCGCGCCTCCGCTCGGCCCGGGTTACCGGCAGCGATACGAAGAGCTGCGCCGCGCGGCCGACGAGAAGTACGACGGCTGGCGACACGACGCCGGCCGTATGGTGCTTCGCTGGGGCGAGCCGGCTTCCATCGAGGAGGTGAGGGATTGCGGGCCTACGAGATTCCGTGACCTCGAAATCTGGACCTACAGCAACCTCGGCGGCAGCGGGAGATTGACCCAGCGCTATCTCTTCTATCGCCCGGTGTCCCTTGCGCCGCGAAAGTTGTGGACCGTCGGGACGCGTGACAGTGAGATCTTCGAGCCCGGTTCCTGCCGGAAGTCCTTCCAGGAACTCTTCGCGGATTGCAGCCCGCAAGCCGCGGACTCGTGCGGTCCATGCCAGGACCTTTGCGACCTGTTCAAGATCTGGCAGGAGATTCGAACCCGTCAGGGAAGCGAATCCGGCGCCCAGATGGAGCTCGCGAAGCTCCTCGCCCCGCCCAAGATTTCGACGGAAGATCTCTCTCAGGTCTCGGATCGCTTCGCCGGCCTCGGCAATCCGAAGGCGAAATCCCTCGGTGTGGAGGGACCTTCGGGGACCGCGAGCGTTCCGACCTCAACGGGCGCGAAGGTGACCGCGCAGACCAGCACACCCGCTCCCGCGCACCGCAAGCTCTCGAGAAAGGAAGTCAAGGAGCTCACCGCTCAGCTCGCGCAGAAGTACCGCGATTTCTTAGAGCTCGTCGACCTGATCGTCACCGACGAGGAGCGCGAGGTCTTTCTTCAGATCACCGACAACTACCAGAAGGACCGCTTCATCGAGAGCTTCTGGCGCCGCCGGTCGACCGACTCGCAGGGGATTCGGACCGATTACCAGGCCGTCCATACGCATCGCGTGGAGATGGCCAAGGAACAGTTCAAGAACCTGAACACTGACCGCGCGAAGGTGCTCATCATCAACGGGCCGCCCGACGCGGTGGTGCCGATCGACTGCCCCGAGGTCTTCGTTCCGATCCAGATCTGGTACTACGACCGGCTCGAGTCGTTGAGGAGCAAGGTCTATCTGATCTTCTACGCTCCGTACGGCGTCGGAGACTACAAGCTGTGGCTGCCGATCGACGGCTAAGGCGTCCTGCAGGTCGGCGGCGGATTCGGGAGCGCGACCGGAATGCGGCAGCCGCTCGCGCGCCGCGTCGACTACGATCGGTGTCCCGAGACGCGGACGCTGCGGCAGGCGATCGCCTATTCGACCGCTGTCCTCGGCTCCGGCGCTTCGGGGCTCGCCGGCGCGGGCAAGCTCTTCCAGCCTCCGGTCATCGAGACGGAGGGCGTCGATCAGATCCTGACGATGACGACGGAGCTCGCGACGGGGTCGGCGCCGCTCGGTCTCGCCAAGCTCGTGCGCTTCCCGGAAATGCGCGCGAACAAGATCGGTGTCGATCTGTCGCTCCTCGTATCGAAGGCCGACCTGAAGCCGCGGGATCTCGGTGAGGAGAAGTTCTACAACGTCGATGTCATCGGCGAAGTGGTCAAGGGCGAGCGGCTGATCGACAACTTCAAATACCGGTTCGACATCCCGACGCAGGAAGTCGCGGCCGAGAAGATCCCGCTGACGGTGCGGCGCTACCTCTATCCCGGCGAGTACAACCTGGTCCTGAAGGTCTCTGACGGGAACCAGAGCGCGGAAGGCCGCATCACCGACAAGCTCACGGTGCCCGAGCAACCCGATGCGCCGCCGCCGCAGGTCGCCGCGGCGCGCGCGGAAGGGCGCGCGACCGTCGAGAAGGCGCGCGATCTCGGCTTGCTGCCGTCCGCCATCGCGCTCCTTCCAGTCGCCAAGGAGATCGTGACCGGCCTCCAGCGGTTCGAAACCCGCGCCGCCGAGGGCGTCACGGCCGTCGACTTCTACCTGAACGGCGCGAAGATGATGACGAAGACCCGCCCGCCGTTCGCCGCGGACTTGAATCTCGGGCCTTTGCCGCGAAAGCACACGATCCGCGTAGTCGCGTACGGATCGGCGGGGCGGGCGATCGGCGAAGACGAGTACATCGTCAACGAAGGGCGGGAGATCTTTCGCGTGCGGATTCTGACTCCGGAGAAGGGGGCGCGGGTCTCCGGGCCGACGCGCGTCGTCGCGGCGGTCGCGGTGCCCGAGGGGAAGACCCTCCAGAAGCTGGAGTTCTACTCGAACGAACGCCGCGTCGCGACGCTGTACCAGGCGCCCTTCGAGCAGACGGTCACTCTCTCCGAAGGAAAGTCGCTCGGTTACGTCCGGATCGTCGGAACGCTCGAGGACGGCACGGTCGCGGAAGACCTCCGCTACGTCAACGCTCCGGCGTACATCTCGGAAGTCAGCGTCGACGCGGTCGAGCTTTACACGACCGTCACCGACAAGAGCCGGCCGGTCCAGGGCCTGCAGGCTTCGAACTTCAAAGTCTTCGAAGACGGAGTCGTGCAGAAGATCGAGTCGTTCGAGTACGTCAAGAACCTTCCGCTGACGCTCGGGGTCCTGGTGGACACCTCGGCGTCGATGCTCGAGTCTCTGCCGGATGCGCAGCAGGCGGCGCTCTCGTTCCTCGAGTTCTCCATCGGGCCGAAGGATCGCGCGTTCACGGTTTCATTCGACAACGAGCCGTACCTCCTGACGAAGCTGACGAACCGCAAGGACCGGCTCTTTCGCTCGCTCGCCGGTCTACGCGCGGAAGGCTCGACCGCCCTTTACGACGCGATCATCTACGGCCTGTACCAGTTCACCGGCGTCAAAGGGAAGAAGGCCCTCGTGATTCTTTCCGACGGCAAAGACACGGCGTCGAAGTTCGATTACGAAACACTCGTGGAGTACGTGAAAAAGGCCGGCATCTCGATCTACGGGATCGGGCTCAAGATCTCCGGTGCGGACCTGGAGGTGAAGTACAAGCTGAACAAGCTCGCCCAGTCGACCGGCGGCCAGACTTTCTACATCGACTCGGCCAAGAACCTCGAAGCCGTCTACCGGCAGATCAACGAAGACCTTCGCAGCCAGTACCTGCTCACTTATTACTCGACGAATCCCACGGGGAAGGACAAGTGGCGAAAAGTCGAGGTGAAGGTCGAGCCGTCGAGCCTCCAGGCGCGGACGATCACGGGCTACTACCCCTAAAACGTCAAACGGGAAACAGGAAACGGAGGAAGGCCACGGAGCGGTTTTCGCGCCCGGTCTTTACGTTTTCCGTTTTCCGTTTTACGTTTCCCGGCTCATGCGTCTTCTCCTCGCCTCCGGCTCGCCCCGTCGTGCGGAGATCCTCTCGGCGCTCGGCATTCCGTTCACCGCCGTCCCGACCCGCGTCGACGAAACGATCGCGCCGGGTGAGTCGGGCCGGGACGCCGCGTCGCGTCTCGCGGGCGAGAAGGCCGCCGCGGCCGCCGCGCTCCACCCCGCCGATTGGGTCCTCGCCGCCGACACGCTCGTTCTCTTAGACGGCACGGTCCTCGGCAAGCCGCGCGACGAAGGCGAGGCCGGCGAGATGTTGCGACGGCTCTCGGGTCGCGAGCACCGCGTCGTGACCGCGGTGCGGCTGACGAAAGGCGTTGGACCGGCATTCGAGGCGATCGAAGAAAGTCGGGTGCGAATCGCCCCGCTCGACGATGAAGAGATCCGGTGGTACGTCTCGACCGGGGAGCCGCGCGACAAAGCCGGCGCTTACGCCGTGCAGGGTCTCGGGGCGCGGTTCGTCGAGTCGGTGGACGGCTCGTTCTCGAACGTCATGGGCCTGCCGGCTCGAAGCGTCTACCGGCTTCTCCGAGAAGCTCCCGATCCCGCTCTCGCTCGGCTCGCTCTCGCTTCCGCGCGAGTTTCATCTGGTACATCCGGGCGTCGGCCTCGGAGAGAGTGATCGGAAACTCCACGTCCGAACGATGAATCGCCCAGCCGACCGAGAGCGTCGGCTGGAGATTGTCGGTTCCGGGAATGTTCGGAAGTCGCCGCACGAGCTCGTCCGCCTTGGAGGACGCGGAAGACTCATCCGTCCTCGGCAGGACGATCAGGAACTCGTCTCCGCCCCAGCGGAAGACGTAGTCGGTCTCGCGGACGCAGGCCGCCAGGTAGTTGGCGACGAACCGGAGCACATCGTCTCCGACCGCATGGCCCTTGAGGTCGTTGATCTCCTTGAAGCGATCGACGTCGACGAGCAGCACCGAGACCGAAGTTCCGTATCGCCGCGCGCTCGCGAGCTCCCGGCGAATGATGTCGTTGAAGTAATGACGGTTGTAGAGGCCCGTCAGCGGATCGCGGATCCCCATCTCCTTCAACTGCTCCTCCGAGGAGACGAGCTGGTGCATCTCGGCGGCGAGCTGGGTCTGGCTCGCTTCGAAGAGCAGGATGATGATTCCGACTCCAATCATCATCTCCAGGAACATCGCGAGGAAAGCCGAGTACTGCAGCAGATACGGCATCCGATCGGGCGGCCCGAATCGAAGGAAGGCATAAGCCGCGCCCGCACGTTCCAGGCCCCAGAGTAAAAACGACCCCGAGAGCAGAAGCCGGCCCGCGGTCGACCCCCGAGCGGCCGCAAACGAGACGGCGGTTACGGCATACGCGATTGCCGCAGCCAGGAGTATAGGAATCGCGCGAGCGTCCGGGCCCTGCTGGATCGACGTCCACCAGGACAGCCCGAGAATCGGCAAGATCCAGAGGAAGTCGCGCTTGCGCGACGCGAGCCGCTCGTCCCGGAATCGCCGCGCCCCTCTCAGCAACAGGAGCATGTGTGCGAGCAGGCACGAATGAAGAAAGAAGAAAAACGTTCGGCTCTCGCCGAGGCGGGGAAGAAGGAAGAGAGCCGTCAGTCCGGCGAGCAGAAACCCCCAGGATGCGATCCAGTCCAGGAAGGCGCGCCGGTGGATTTTCTGATAGAGCAGAACGAAAACCACGAACAGCAGGGCGGTCCCTGCCGACTGGACGAGCAGCGAAAATTGATGAACCGGCATTCGATTCTCTACGGACGAGTAAGAGAATCTTAACTCGGGAATGGCCCGCTTACGGAGGAAGGTCGAATTTGGAAGACGCGTTGCCGACAGGATTGCCCTGGTGGGTCCGCGAGCAAACGTCCCTCGAGCGCTTCGGGCGGCCGTCGCCGCCCGCCTTCCCGGGGCGCGCCTGGAGTCCTTCTCCCTCGACCGATACGTCTCCAACCCGAAAGCCCCCCTGCGCGCCGTTCTCTGCCCTTTCGGAAGTAGCGTCGCAGAGGAGATCGAATTCCTGCGGGAGGTGCGCCGGAGGGCTCTCTGGCCCCTCCCCGGCGCGGATCTCTGGGGCGCCATCGCCGGTCTGCGGGGCACCCATGACGCGGCGCCGCGCAGCGCTCGTCTGCCACCGCCGGCGCGAGCCGGCCGTCGAACCGCTCTGCTCCTGGAGGGCGACGTCACGTTCGACCGCGCACGGCGCGCCGCATCTTCCGGGGCGCCGCGCGATTGGATCGTCGAGAAAGTTCAGCGCGTACGCATCGAGCCGCGCGGTCTCGACCAGATACGGCGCCTCGGCATCCGGTGGGCGGTGCTGGATCCGGTTGAGGTCATCGGGTTGGCGGCCTCGCCGGCGTTCGCGCGCGCGCGCTCGCGATGGGCGCGATGGTTACCAGAGGCAGTTCCAGTCTGGGTGATCGCGCGCCGTCGCAAGTCCGAAGTCCGAGGCCAAAGTAGAATCCGCCGAACTCTCCGGCCGACGACTCAATGAGGAGGTCGCAATGTACCCCCTGTCGCGCAGGGCTCTCGCGGAGTTCATCGGGACACTCGCTCTCATTTTCATCGGGGCCGGCTCGATCCTCTCCGACCGGCTGGCCGGCGGCGATGTGTCCCTGGTCGGTATCGCCCTGGCCCACGGACTGACCATCGCCGTCATGGTCTCTGCGTTCGGCCACATCTCGGGAGCGCATTTGAACCCCGCCGTGACCGTCGGCGCGCTGGTCGCCAACAAGATCTCGCCGGTCGATGCCGCGGTGTACTGGATTTCGCAGCTCGCGGGCGGCGTCTCCGGCGCGCTCCTCTTGACGCTCGTCTTCGATTCCGCCACCCGGCAAGCAGCGAACCTCGGAACGCCCGGTCTCGGAGCGGGAGTCACCGTCGGACAGGGACTCGTATTCGAGATGGTAGCGACGTTCTTCCTCGTGATCGTCGTGTGCGCCACAGCAATCGACCCGCGCGGCGCCTTTAAGGTCGTCGCCGGACTTCCGATCGGTCTGGTGATCACCTTCGATATCTTGGCCGGCGGTCCGTTGACCGGGGCATCGATGAACCCCGCCCGGACGTTCGGTCCGGCCGCCGTCGGCGGATTCTGGGCGAATCACTGGATCTATTGGGTGGGGCCGCTCGTGGGAGGCGCGATCGCCGGCATTCTGTACTCGACATTTTTCCTGCGGAGATCGGACGTCGCTTGAAGAGACGGTTCAAAGTTCAAGTTCCAGGTTCAAGCTTCTCGAGCCACGCTGACGGCGCGGTAAAATCGCCCTCCCTTGGAGAGCACGACGGCGCCGCCAACGCTC
>DASXTN010000150.1:0-3816 GCA_036505435.1 Thermoanaerobaculia bacterium
GCGCTCGACGTCTTCGCGGGAGAGCCCGCCGGTGGGACCGGTCCGGTGGAAGACCCGATTTTCCAGCTTCCGGGAGTGATCGGAACGCACCACATCGGCGCGTCGACCGACCAGGCGCAGGAGGCGATCGCCGCCGAAACGGTCCGCATCGTCCGGGAGTACAGGGAGACCGGCCGGGCCCCGAACACCGTCAACCTCGCCCGCAAGTCGCCGGCGACTCATCTTCTGGTCGTGCGCCACTACGATCGCGTCGGGGTCCTCGCCGCGGTCTTCGATCGAATCAAAGAAGCCGGCATCAACGTGCAGGAAACCGAGAACATCGTCTTCGACGGCGCAAAAGCGGCCGTCGCCCGAGTTCATTTGAGCGAGGCGCCCTCAACGGATGTCCTTCACGACATCGAGTCGAGCACGGAGGACATCCTGGAGGTCACGCTGCTCCCCATCTGAGGAGAATGATCATGGCCACCGTCGCGGCAGAGAAAACGGCAACCTCGACCGATCGGATCTTCAACTTCGGAGCGGGCCCCGCGGTCCTGCCCGAGCCCGTTCTCGAGGAGGCGCAGCGCGACTTGATGTCCCTTCCCGGCGTGGGCATGTCGATCCTGGAGATCAGCCACCGCTCGAAGACATTCGAGGAGATCCTCGACGGCGCGATCTCCGACATCCGGAGACTGGCGTCGGTGCCTCCGAATTACCACGTCCTCTTCCTTGGCGGTGGCGCGTCGCTGCAGTTCTCGATGGTGCCGATGAACCTGCTCGACCCGGAGCGCTCCGCCGATTACGTCGTGACCGGCTCCTGGTCGAAAAAGGCGGTCAAAGAGGCGCAGAAGATCGCCATGGTCTCGATCGCCGCTTCGACGGAGGCGGAGAACTTCACGAGAATCCCGGAGCAGTCGGAGCTGCGACTCGATCCGGAGGCCTCGTACGTCCACATTACGACCAACAACACGATCTTCGGCACCGAGTGGCACCGCGAACCGCAGGTCGGGCTGGTGCCCCTCGTCGCGGACGTCTCCTCGGACGTCTTCAGCCGACCGATCGACGTCTCGAAGTACGCGCTCATTTACGCGGGAGCGCAAAAGAACCTGGGGCCCGCCGGCGTGACGCTCGTGATCCTGCGGGAAGACCTGCTCGCGAGGAGCCCGAAGGGACTGCCCACGATGCTCGACTACAACACCCACGCGCAAAACAAGTCGCTCTACAACACTCCGCCGGTGTTTGCGATCTATCTCGTGAGGCTCGTCGTCAAGTGGATGCTCGCCGAGGGAGGGCTCGAGGCGATCGGGAGGCGAAACTCGGAGAAGGCGAAGATCCTCTACGACGCGCTCGATTCCTCCGGGGGGTTCTACCGTCCCCACGCGAAGGCCGACAGCCGTTCGAACATGAACGTGACCTTCCGGCTACCGTCTGAAGATCTCGAGAAGCAGTTCGTCGCGGAAGCCGGAAAGCAGGGTCTTTCCGGGCTGAAAGGACACCGCTCGGTCGGCGGTATTCGCGCCTCGATCTACAACGCGTTCCCGAGGAAGGGCGTGGAACGGCTCGTCGGCTTCCTGAAGGAGTTCGCGGCCCAGAACGGCTAGCGTTTCCCGACGTCAGACGATCAGGCTCGTCTGCTCGGCGCGCGCTTCTCCCGAGTAGGCCCTCCAAGCGCGGGCGAGCCGCTTGATTCCCTCGGTCATCGTTTCCGCGTCATGTACGAAAGGCAGCCGCAGGCGGTCCGACCCCTCTGCGTCGGGTGAGGCGAGCGGGCCGGGTACGACCGCGACGCCGTGTCGCAGCGCGATCTGCGCGAAGCCGGTCGCATCCCCGTGGGGGAGCTTGATCCAGAGCGAGAGCCCGCCGGCCGGAGGAGTCCAGGACCAGGACGGAAGAAACGTTCTCAAGAGGCGCGCCATGCGCCCGTACTTCGTCCGCACCTCTCGACGCCGCGCCCGGCGGATCGAATCGATCCGGCCGAGAAGCTCGACAGCGGCGACCTGCGAGAGGACCGAGCAGCCGAGGTCGGTCAGGATCTTCAGTCTCGTCAGCCTCGCGAGGATCGGCTCCGCCGCGCGAATCCACCCGATCCGCAGGCCCCCCCAGAGGATCTTCGAGAGCGAGCCGACCGTCAGAACCGGTCCTTCTCTCGAGAACGCGGCGATCGGCGGCGGCGGCTCGGGCCCGAGAGTCAGATCCGCGAGCGTGTCGTCTTCGACGACCGGCACTTCCGCCTCGTCGGCCAGCCGGGCGATCTCGCGCCGCGTCGCTTCGGAAAGGAGCGAGCCGGTCGGGTTGTGGAACGTCGGCACGAGATAGACGAGCCGCGGCGAAGCGCGCGCGACGATTCCGCGCAGAGCATCTGCACCGACACCGCGCTCGCCGACCGGAATCGGGACGAGGTGCGCCCCCGCATTCGTGAAGATGTCCATCGCGCCGAGATACGTCGGAGACTCGAGCGCCACCGCGTCGCCTCTCTGGAGGAAGAGCGATCCGACCAGCCCGATCGCCTGCTGGGCGCCGCTCGTGACAAGAATCTGCTCCTCGCGAGTCGGCAGGCCTCGGGCTTCCAGGCGCGCCGCGATCGCGCGTCGCAGCTCCGGCAGCCCGGCGGGGAGGTAGCCATGATCGCGTGCGAGCCGCGCCACGCCGTCTTTGAGCGAGACGATCTCTTCCGGGATCGCTCCGGTTCCCGGCAGATGGGCGCCGAGAAACTCGATCATCCCGCTCGCGCCCTCGATCAGGCTGCGGTAGACCGGATGCCGCCGGAAAGACGTGGCCGGCTCCTCCCCGCGCAGTGCGGCCCGCCGTGGAGCGGAGCGGACGCTCGTGCCGCTGCCCTGCCGGCTCTCGAGCCACCCCTCCTGCCGCAAGATCTCGTAGGCGGAGACGACGGTCGTTCGCGAGACAGCGAGCAGGCGCGCGAGGTTGCGCTCCGCCGGCACGCGCGAGCCGGGTGCGAGATCGCCGCGCAAGACCGCCGACCGAAGCCCGTTCGCGAGTCGGCGATACATCGCGCCGGACGCGTGGGACCAGGCGCCCAGGGCGTTGACGAAGTCGAGCTCGGCTGCCTGACGGGCGCTCACGGCTGTATGCTCCCGATCGAGAAACCCACAGCTCAGTCCACTTTACTCAAAGTGGCTATTGATATTAGCAGAGCAGAAAAGGATGCTCATCCGGTCAGTGGGATGCCGTAGGGATTGGACCTTTTGATTGGTATGGGGTCCGGCCGGGTTCAGACTTTGCCTGACCCGTAGATCTAACCGGACCCCGCGGAGGGAACTATGGCTCTTCCACGGTATGCCTTCTTCCGAGGACGGATCGTTCCCTATTCGGAAGCGCGCGTCGGGGTTCTGACGCACGGGCTGAATTACGGGACGGGTGTCTTCAGCGGGATCCGAGGCTATTGGAACGAGGAAGAGAAGGATCTCTTCATCTTTCGGCCGGAGGACCATTACCGGCGCTTTCTCGAGTCCGCGAAGATGCTCGGAATGGAGCTCGAGTGGAGCGCGCAAGAGCTCACCACGGTGTTGCTCGAGCTCGTCCGGACCGAAGGTCATCGGGAAGACTGCTACATCCGCTCGCTCGCGTTCTACGCTGACGAGACCGTCGGTGTCCGTCTGCACGATCTGACCCCGGAGGTCTCGATCGTCTCGATCCCCTACGGCCGATACATCGACAAGGAGGAGGGCGCGCACGCCACCATCTCTTCGTGGAGACGGGTCGACGATAACGCGATCCCCGCCCGCGGAAAAATCGTCGGCTCCTACGTCAATTCCGCTCTCGCGAAGTCGGAGGCGATGCGCGCCGGGTTCGACGAGGCGATCGTGCTCTCACCGG
>DASXTN010000151.1:0-2722 GCA_036505435.1 Thermoanaerobaculia bacterium
TTGTTCCTTGAATTTCGCAGCGGGAATCTGCTTCATGGCCAGATAATAGCACTGGTCACTCTAAGTGTCCAGTACCGCGGATCGGCGGCTCCGACCGGCGTCATCTCCTCCGAGACATTGGATTTCAGATGACGCTGACGCCGGGGACCCGATTGGGTCCTTACGAGATCGTCGCGCCGCTCGGCGCGGGCGGGATGGGGGAGGTCTACCGCGCAAGAGACCCGCGCCTCGGACGCGACGTTGCGGTCAAGGTGCTTCCCGCCTCCTTCTCGAACGATCCCGACCGACTGCGCCGATTCGAGCAGGAGGCGCGCGCGGCCGGGGTCTTGAACCACCCGAACGTCACCGCGGTCTACGACATCGGTACCGTCGAAGGATCTCCCTACGTCGTCTCCGAGCTCCTGGAGGGCGAGACGTTGCGAAGCCGGCTCGCGGGAGGAGCGCTCAGCCCGCGCCGCGCGATCGACTATGCGATCCAGATTGCGCACGGTCTCGCCGCCGCTCACGGGAAGGGCATCGTCCATCGCGACCTGAAGCCCGAGAACCTGTTTGTCACGAAAGACGGACGCGTCAAGATCCTCGACTTCGGCCTGGCGAAGCTGACGCAGCCCGAGAGCGCCGGGCCGCAGACGAACCTTCCGACAGAGACGGCCGGAACGGAGCCGGGTGTCATGCTCGGAACGCTCGGATACATGGCCCCGGAGCAAGTCCGCGGGAAGCCTGCCGACGCGCGCAGCGACATCTTCGCGTTCGGCGCGATCCTCTACGAGATGCTCTCCGGGAAGAGAGCATTCCACCGCGACACCGCCGCCGACACGATGTCAGCGATCCTGCGAGAGGAGCCTGAGGACCTCTCGTCCACCAACCGGCAGGTCCCCGCGGCCCTCGACCGGATCATCCACCACTGCCTCGAGAAGGACCCCGAGGCCCGCTTCCACTCGGCTCACGATCTCGCGTTCCAGCTGCAGTTTCCGGCGACCGGCGAAACCTCCGGGATCGCTGCGGCGCCCTCGCCGAAGCGCCGAACGCCGCCGGCGCTCCTCGCGATGGGCGCGATCACCCTCGTTCTCGCAGCGGCCGTCGCGGCACTCCTCCTCCGCCGGCCGGCGTCGACGCGAGCGCTGCGGCCCGTGCGTTTTTCGGTGCCGATCCCGCCCGGCACGATCTACTCGCCCGGCGACATCTCGAGAGGCCTCTCCATCTCTCCCGATGGCACCCGTCTCGTCGTCGAAGCGATCTCCAACGGAAGACGTCGTCTCTTCGTCCGCTCGTTCGACTCCGAGAAATTCACCGAGCTTGAAGGAACAATCGGCGCGAGCGCGCATTTCTGGTCGCCCGACAGCCGCTTCATCGCGTTCTTCGCCGACGGGAAGCTGAAGAAGATCCCGGCTGCGGGCGGCCCGGCGGAGGAGCTCTGCCCGGCGCCGTACGACTGGGTCGGAACGTGGGGCCGGGACGGGACGATTCTCTTCTCGCAGATCCCGCCGAGCGAGCCCGGGATCTTCCGCGTCTCGGACCGGGGCGGAGAGCCTGTCCGCGTCCTGGGCGTCGATCCCTCTGACCCGGTCGCGCTTCTGTGGCCCGAGTTCCTTCCGGACGGCCGGCATTTCCTCTTTCAGGCGCTCTCGCCGACGGGAAAGATGAGAGAGCTGCGGGTGGGGTCGCTCGACTCGCGCGACGTCCGCTCGATCACCCAGCTCGCCTCCCGTTTCGAATATGCCGAGCCGGGCTACCTCGTCTACGTCCGCGACAACGCTCTTTTCGCCCAGCCGTTCGACGCGAAGAAGGCCGCTCTCTCCGGGGAACCGACTCTCGTGGCCGAGGACGTCCACCACTTCTTCGGCCCGGGGCATGCCGCCTTCTCGGTGTCCCAGGCGGGCGTGATCGCCTACCAGGCCGCGAAGACACCGGTGCGTCTCGTGTGGCTCGATCGACGGGGAAAAGAGCTCGGCGTCCTGGGCCAACCCGCCGTCGTCGACTTCGTACGGATCTCGCCGTCCGGGAACCGCATCGCCGCCAACGTCGAGGACAGCCGGTTCGGGACGTTCGATCTCTGGGTCTTCGAGGCCGCGAGCGGGGCTTCCACCCGATTGACCTCGGGCCAGATCGACGAAAGCGCTCCCGTGTGGACCCCCGACGGCGCGCGGCTCCTCTTTCGCCGGGACGACAAGGGACCGCCGGACATCGCCCAAATGGTCGTTGGATCGCCCGGAAGCGAGCGGGCGCTCCTGATTGAGCCCGGCGTTCAGCAACCCGAGGACGTTTCACGGGACGGCCGTCGTCTCGTCTACCTGCAAGACGCGGCGACGACCGCGGACATCTGGCTGATGTCACTCGACGGTGACCCCCGCCTCAAGCCCTGGCTTCGCTCTCCGTTCAACGAGCGGAATCCGCGCTTTTCGCCGGACGGACGATGGATCGCGTACGACTCGGACGAGTCCGGAACCCGTGAGATCTACGTGGCGTTGACGGACGGCGCGGGCGAAAAGAAGCGGGTCTCTCCGTCCGGCGGAAGGGAGCCGCGGTGGAGATCGGACGGGAAGGAGCTCTTCTACGCCGCGCCGGACGACTCGATCGTGGCCGTGCCCGTCACCTCGGGCGCGAGCCTGCAGGCGGGAGCGGGCGCTTCGCTCTTCCGGCTGGAAGCCGGGATCCGGAACTTCGACGTCTCCCCCGACGGAAGCCGATTCCTCGTGACCACTCCGCTCGACAAATCTCCGGA
>DASXTN010000152.1:0-7820 GCA_036505435.1 Thermoanaerobaculia bacterium
CGATGACGTTCTCCCGCGTCAGGGTTTCGAAACCCGACATCGCGATCGAGAGCTGATACTGCCCCGGCGGAAGCAGCGGGAAGCGGTATTCCCCGGCCGAGTCGGTCGTCGCGGTGCGCGTTCCCTGCAGAGCCGGGCTGCTGACCGTCACGGTGACGCCGGGTAAGGGCCGGCCCTCCTCGTCGCGGACGATCCCGAAGATCTCCCCGGTCGTTGCGGCTTCCAGGATCAGGGGTAACAGGCCGAGCAAAACGGTGGCAAGAAAGACGATAAATCGAATTTTTCTCAAGTCCACTAATCCCTCCTGTCAGAGAATCGGTCGAACGTTTTGAGTGAGCTAATCTGTCCGCGTCGGGGCAGCGGTGCGGCAACCGGAGCCTCAGTCCGAGGGTCGCGTCCCCATCTCGGTTGATAACTCAGGCAAGCTGTGTGCCATCAAAATCGCAAACTTAAGCAATACTTAGAGTTATTCAATCTC
Source organism: Thermoanaerobaculia bacterium (assembly GCA_036505435.1). Taxonomy (GTDB): domain Bacteria; phylum Acidobacteriota; class Thermoanaerobaculia; order UBA5066; family Gp7-AA6; genus Gp7-AA6. The sequence goes on from DASXTN010000152.1 coordinate 479, forward strand.
CTTTATCTTCATGGATTTGAATATCGGGCTCGCAGCGAAGGTGCCGAAGGTTTTCCAAGTTTTTGAATACCGGTGCGTCAGATTGGATCGAAGCAAAGACGCGATTTACAGATTGGCGGACGAAAGAGCTTAGCACTGGGACGAGCCCGACGAAGGATGGAAATCAGGGTACACGCATTCCCGACGACGCGGAGCCTCGACTCTCTGCTCGCGAGCTGATTGAGATCGTTACTCGCTAGAAGCGCACGAGGCCGGTGAACCGGTAGCTTCGTGGCGCCTGGAAATCCCCGAGAGACGTCGGCATGCCGAAGTTCGCGTCCGGGGTGAGCCGGAGTCCGGCGGTGCTCACGATCTGCTGCTGGTTGGTCACGTTGAAAACCTCTCCTTTGACTCCGAGCTCGATCGGTCCCCACGGCTTGAAGACCGCCTCCAATGCAAAATCGAGCTGGTATGCGTTCGGCAGCCGGTGCGAGCCCCGTTTTTCGAACAAATAGGTGCCGACCACTCCCAAGCGGGAGTTCGCGACCGCGCGTTGAGGCTGATACGGCAAGCCCGATTGCCAGAGGAAGGAGGGTGCCGCGGTGATGCTCACCCAGCGGAGAGGAAAGACGAAGGCGGTGAAAGCCTGGAAGATGTGCGTCCGATCGTAGGGGAGGTAGCCGTAAAGATTGTTATCGAGCGCTGTCGAGCACGGGATCGCTCCAATCTCCGTCACCACGCAATCCAGTCCCGCGAAATCGAAGATCTGTGATGAGTAGCTGGACGCCTGATTCCCCTCCGACCGCGACAACGTGTAGTTGATGGACGCCTGCCAGTTGCGCGAGAGGCGCTTGTCGAAAGTGAGCTCGAAGCCCTTGTAATAGCGCGCCAGTTCATCTTCACTGAAGTTTCTCGGTGTTCGGATGACCGTTCCGTCGGCGGCGAGAGTCTTACGGTCGTCGACCAGATCATTCCACTTTCGATAGATCCCTCGCAGCCCGATGGCCATCGTGTTGCCCAGCTGCTGCTGGACGGAGACGTTGATCTCGTCGAGATGCGAAGGTTTCAGATCCTTGTTGACCGGCTGAAGGTTCCCGCCCATCCGGACCTGGTCGACCAGGTCGAATTGCGTACCGTTCCATTCGTACAGGTCGTAGTTCGCGATCTGGGACACGCCCGCGTACACCGAATCGGTAATGTCCTGGATCAGAAACTGGTAGTACGAGCCGAATGCCACGGAGAAGAGGGTCTTGCCGTTTCCGAAGACGTCGTAAACACCAGTCACCCGAGGCGAAACTGTCGTGCTGTCGATGACGGTATTGCCAATGTCGCTCTCGGACTGCTGGTTGTCGAGGCGGAAGCCGAAGTTGAAAAAGAGATTCTTGCCGGTCTCGAACTTGTCGAGTACGTAGACACCCAAGATCCTCCCGGTCGAGACGGAGGTCCGCGGCTCGGTGAAAACGAGATGAAAGTCACCGCGGGACAGGATGGGCTGACGCGCTACGGGATCGTAGCCGGTGACGAAGAAGCTCTCGTTGTTGGGGTGCGCTAGCGAGGCCACCGACTCGAGGTCCTGATAGTCCGTTCCCGCCTTGAAGTTGTGCGAATTGCCGAAGAGCTGGGTGTAGAGGTTGAGGGCGAGGTTGGCCTGCTTTCGCGGACGCTCGACGAAGCCGTCGAACGTCGCGCCGTTGTAGTACAGCTCGTCGGTGAAGCTGAAGTAAGGGCTCCCCCGTCCCTCGAATGGACTGACGAAGATATCGCCGTCCTGCTCGGCGTAGAGCGCCTCGCCCGAGAGATGCGAGCCGAAGACGCCGGACCAGCGTGCCTGCCAGACGCAGAGACCGCCGCAATCGTTCTGATTCTGGAGCGTCAGGGCTTCCCTCTCGGCAGAAGGCAACCCGGCGGCGAGCTCCCAGTAATCCCTGACGAAACCAGTGATCGGATCGCTGTTCGCCGCTGCGCTGAAGAGGTGGGACGGCGTGGCCTGGAAGGTTATCTTGGCGTCCCAGAGCTTGACGTCGGTCACCTGCTGATAGGTCTCCCCGGTGCCGGTCGGATGTTCCACTGATCTCGCTGTCGTCATGAAAGGCGACGGCACGTCTGCCCATTCGTATGCTCCGAAGAACCAGAGGTGATCCTTCCAGAATGGGCCTCCGAAGGTCAGCGCAAACCGCCAGACGTCCTTGTCGAGTTTTTGCCGGTTCCAGCGATCTCCGGTGATCGGGTTGATCCCCTTGTTGTCCTCGTTCCACTTGTCGTTGGTGACGATCGTCTTCGCCGAGCCGGAGAAGTCGTTCGTCCCCGACTTTGTGATGACGTTGACGATCGCACCCTGAGCCCGGCCATACTCGGCGGAGATGCCGGCTGTGGAGACGACGACCTCCTCGATCGCCTCGTAGTTGAAGTTCTGGCCGAATGTCCCTGTCGTGACGTCGGTCGTGTCCACACCGTCGATGAGGTATTGATTGTTGCTGTTGAGGGCGCCGTGGACGTTCGGGTTGCCGTCGGAGTTGTTCGTAACCCCCGAGGCGTTCGAGATCAGGGACTGGTAGTTGCGACCGATCGCGAGCTTTTGGGCGAGAGTGGATCGGACGGTCGTCGTCGCGCTCGTGTTGGTCTTGTCTACGAGCGGAACCTCACCAATGACCGTCAGCTCTTCCGCCGCGGTGGCCAGCCTCATCGTGATGTCGATTGCGGTCGTTCGATCGGCCGCCACGATGTTGTTCGTCATCTCGACGGTCTGAAAGCCCGAGAGGGACGCCCGCACGGTGTACGGGCCGGGCTGCAGAAGCGGAAACGTGAAGCTACCTGTCGAATCAGCCGTCTGAGTTCGCCGGAATCCCTTCTCGGCGCTGATGACCTCGACTTTCGCCCCGGGAATACCGCCGCCAGATTGTTCGAGCACATGTCCCGATATTGTCCCGAGAAGAGTCCCATCGGCGAAAAGAAGGGAGGCCAGGCCGACAGCGACAACCCCGAGGGCAACTACGCCAACCCGAAATCGATTTCGCATCGCTCTCCTATTCCCCCAGAAAGACGGGCTTCTCGGAAGGGAAAATCACAGCGGTGCATTCTTCGTCCGGAAACGGGCAAGAGGTGCGCGAGAGCGAGGCCGATCGGCGGGAAAAGGAAAGGGCGGACCGAAGCCCGCCCATTTGGGGAAAGGTGAGACGAAAGGACTCTCGTCAGCCTTTCTTCGGCGTGACCTTCGGCTTGGGAGCCGGCTTGGCGGTCGCGCGCGCCGGAAGAGTTCCGTCGGCGTTCAAGACCACGAAGTCCTCCTTGCGCTCGATTCCCTTGTAGGCCGCGGAGTCGCGCGGAGCGTTCAGGTCGCGAACCTGGATGCCGAAGGTGTAGTAACCGGGCTCGAAGCTCGCGAGCGGGATCTCACTGCCGGAGGCGTAGTAGGCATTCCCAAGAGGCTGGAGATCCGCCGGGCTCGTCAAAGGCTGAAAGGCATCCTTGCCGTCGCGCATGACGGTGATGCGAGTCATGATGCGCGGCTTGGGCTCTGCGGCCGGGGGAGCAGCGGGCGCGGCTCCCGGAGTGGTCGATGGAGCCGGAGTCGGAGCGGGGGCCGCGGCAGTCGGCGCCGGAAGGGTCGGGTTGGAGATCGCGTAGAAGTACCAGAGGCTGTCTTCCTTGGCGAACTTGCGGTCCCCCTTGGGCTCGACCTTGATCGGCTTCTCCATCCCGAACACGAAGGGATCCGTCGGGTTCGGCCGCCTGGTGAGCGGCGTCAAAGTGTTGGCGAGGATGAGCGGCGAGACCGCGAAGCCGCCCGCCGGCGTCTCGAGCTTGAACGTGGTTCCGGCGCCCGCCACCAGCGCGCCGCTCGAAGCGGAGAAGAGACCGAAGGATCCGCGGTAGCTGCCCGCGGGAAGCGCGATCGAACGATCGAAGACTTTGTCCGTGCGGCTGCCGCTCTTGACGTCGTTCAAAGCGGCGTCTTCCCAATGCGAGCCGACCGCCTGGTTCGACTCGTTCCAGACGATGCCGCCGAACTTGAGCGGCTCCGCCGCCTTGTCCGCCGGCAAATAGAACTGGAGCGCGTAAAAGGACTCACCGGAGATCGAGCGGAACGGGCCGGCCCAGAAAGAACCTTCGACCTTGTCCTTCGCGAGGCTCTCGAGAACCGTGCGCGCGGCCGCCGGGATCGTGGCCGTCGCGGCGGCTACGGCCGCGGCCGGGGGAGCGGAAGCCGTGGCAGGGGCGCCAGCCGCGGAAGGAGCGGCGCTTCCCGCGGAACTCGGAGGGGCGGGCACCGACGGCGCGGCGGGAGCGGCTGCCGCGCGGGCGCCGGTCGCCGGTGCACCAGTGGCCGCTGGTCCAGTCGCCGCCGGCGGAACCACGGGAGCCGCCGCCGCGACTCCGGCGGATCCACTCGGGTTGACGATCGATTTCTCGGCGATTTTCGAGATCGCCTTTTCCACGGCGGATGCGCCAACGAGATCCTCGGTCCCGCGCTGAGGATCGACGTTGATTCGGACCCGGAGCTCACCGATTCCGAGTGAAGGATCGAACTTGTCCTTCGCGTAGGTCCAGGTCTGGACGACCGTCGCGGATAACTCGGTCGTGGCGCGTGTGTCGATGGATGGCGCGGTCAAGCCACCCGTGTCCTGGACGGCGCTCTCCTGTTGGCGCTGGGTCGCAACGCGCGTCGGAAGCCCGAGCGTGACGAGCAACCGCCCGCGTGCGGTTTCAGATCCCCGTTTGTTGCGCATCTTGAATTGCTCGTCGGCCGCTGCGATGCGCCGGTTGATCTCGTCGCGAAACTCGTTGGCTGCAGTGGAGGGATTCGGGTCCCTCTTCGTCCAGTAGTCCGCGATGAACTTCTCTGCCTCCTCGTCGGTACGGACCCTCGACCAAGCTTCTTTCTCCGAGGAGGTCAGGAAGTTCGCCTCCGCGGATTTCGACCAGTCTTTGTATTTGGAAAGCTGCGCAAGGCCGATCGCGGCGAGCGCGAGCCCGGCGGTAGCCATGAGTGCTCTTTTCACAGTCCCTCCTCGCGTAGGACCGGCATTCTAGTCCCGCGGCGCGGGCACGGAGGAAACCCGTCGAGAAACCGAGGTCTTCCAGCCGACGAGCTTCGGGGAAACGATTCCTCGAATCCTTACTTCCTCACTAAGGCCGTCGGCTCGAACCGCGTGAGCGCCAAAGACCGCTCGGATCCCTGTCTCGACTCCGCTTCCTCGCGCAGCGCGGCGATCACCTGCCGGACCTCGCCCTGCATCTTCTCCATCCTTTCCTTCATGTGGAGAATGACCTCGACGCCCGCCAAGTTCACGCCGAGGTGGCGGGTGAGCGTCAGAATGATCTCGAGTCGGTCGATCGTATCGGGATCGTAGAGACGCGTTTTTCCTTCGGTCCGCGTGGGTCGCAGGAGACCCTCACGCTCGTACATCCTCAATGTCTGAGGGTGGATCCCGTACTTTTCGGAGATCGCTCCGATGCGAAGACCGGCGCGGCCGGTCTTCTTCGTCATCGCGATTTCCTCGTCTCGACTGCGATCGGCTGCGACCGCTCGTTCTTCGGCGCCACCACGCGCAGGATCCCGGACTTCAACGTCGCCTTGATTCGGGACGAATCGATCGAGGCGGGCACGGCGAAGTCCCGCGAGAAATTCCCGTAGATCCGCTCCATGCGTACGAACTGGCGGGGCTCGACGCCCTCGTCGGCACGGCGAACTCCGGACACCCGCAACTTTCCGTCGAGCGCTTCCAGGTGAACGTCTTCCAGGCGCACGCCGGGGAGCTCGACCGACAGGATCACCTCATCGGAGGTCTCGTAGACGTCGGCCGCGGGAGACCACAGCGCGGCGTCTAAGCCTTCATCGGGAAACTCGGTCCGGTGAATGGTCTCCTCGAAGAGACGATTCATCTTCTCCTGGATCGCAAACAGATCCTGAAGCGAGCTCCAGCGAAAGCTGCTCATCTCAGTTCTCGGCTCTCAGTTACTTCTTCTCCGTGTCCACGTACTCTGTGTCGATCACCTCGTCCTCCTTCGGAGTCGATGTTTCGTCGCCGGACGGTCGCTCTCCACCGCTCGAGGAAGCCGCGGCGCCCTTGTAAATCGCCTCGGCCAGCCGGTGGGACGTCTGTTGCAGTCGCTGTCCCGCCTCGTTCATCGCCTGGGCGTCTCCCGATTCGAGCGCCTTCTTCGCGTCGGCGAGAGCCGTCTCGAAGCTCGATACGTCGGACGCATCCACTTTGTCGCGGTTCTCGTTGAACGTCTTCTCGGTCGAGTAGATCAGGCTGTCGAGACGGTTGCGCGCCTCGATCTCCTCGCGCCGGCGACGGTCCTCCTCGGCGTGGGACTGGGCGTCGGACACCATGCGGTCGATCTCCTCCTTGGAAAGGCCCGACGACGCAGTGATGGTGATCTTCTGCTCCTTGCTGGTGCCGAGGTCCTTCGCGGAGACGTTCAGGATGCCGTTGGCGTCGATGTCGAACGTGACCTCGATCTGCGGCATGCCGCGCGGCGCGGGAGGAATGCCAATGAGATGAAAGACGCCGAGGAGCTTGTTGTCGCGCGCCATCTCGCGCTCCCCCTGGAGCACTTTGATCTCGACGGACGTCTGGTTGTCGGCTGCGGTCGAGAAGACCTCGGTCTTCTTGGTCGGGATCGTGGTGTTGCGCTCGATCAGCTTCGTCATCACGCCGCCGAGAGTCTCGATTCCGAGCGAGAGCGGGGTCACGTCGAGCAGCAGGAGGTCTTTCACGTCGCCGCCGAGAACTCCTCCCTGGATGGCCGCTCCGACCGCAACGACCTCGTCGGGGTTGACGCCCTGGTGCGGTTCCTTGCCGAATAGCTCGCGAACGAGCTGCTGGATCCGCGGCATGCGAGTCTGTCCGCCGACGAGCACGATCTCGTCGATGGCCTTCGGATCGACTCCCGCGTCCTTGAGCGCCTGTCGGCAGGGGGCGACGGAGCGGTTGACGATGTCCTCGACGAGCTGCTCGAGCTTCGAGCGCGTGAGCTTCAGCTGGAGGTGCTTCGGTCCAGACGCATCCGCCGTGATGAACGGAAGGTTGATCTCGGTCTCGACCACGTTCGAAAGCTCGATCTTCGCCTTCTCCGCGGCTTCCTTCAGCCGTTGCATCGCCATCGGATCCTTCGAGAGGTCGATGCCCTGGTCTTTCTTGAACTCGGCGAGAATCCAGTCGATCACGCGCTGGTCGATGTTGTCGCCGCCCAGATGCGTGTCGCCGTTCGTCGACTTGACCTCGACGACGCCTTCCCCGACCTCGAGAATCGAGATGTCGAAGGTTCCGCCTCCGAAGTCATAGACGGCGATCGTCTCGTCCTTTTTCTTGTCGAGTCCGTACGCGAGCGCGGCCGCCGTCGGCTCGTTGACGAG
>DASXTN010000153.1:0-4902 GCA_036505435.1 Thermoanaerobaculia bacterium
GGCTCGATCGGCCTCGCGGGAATGCTCGGGAGACGCCTCTACGGCGATGTGGCGGGCGCGGCGGTAGCGGCTTTCGTCGCGATGTCGCCCGGGCACATTCTCTGGTCGCAGTACGGCCACGTCGAGCAACACGTCGCCGAGTCGTTTTTCGGGCTCCTCGCCCTTCTGACCTACGTCCGCAGCCGGGAACGGCAGGAGAACGCTGGCAACGCCGGCCGCGAGGCGCTCGCCGGGTTGACGCTCGCGCTCGCGGTCCTCGCGTGGCAAGGAGCGATCTACTGGGGGGCAATCTTCGCGCTGGCGCTCTTTCTCGAATCGCTTCTCACCCGAAGACTCGTCTTTCGCGCCGCGGTCCTCACTCTCGCGCTCCCGGCCGCGTTGGTCGGAGCCGCGACCGCGGCCTGGACCAGAGGAATCGGGATGCCGCTCACTTACGTCTCGTTCGGGTTCTTCCAGCCTCTCTTTCTCGCCGGACTCGCCGCCGGAACGATTTTTCTGGACACGGCAAGGGGGATCGCACGGCGCTGCATCCCTCCACGAGGTCTCCTCGTCCGAACGGTCGTTCTCGGGGCTCTGCTCGCCGCGGTCCTCCCGTTCGCGGGCGAGATCGCGGGAAGCATCGCGGGTGGAATCGGCTACGTGGCCGGGCGGACCAACGAAGCTTCCGGCCGCGCCGGATACGTCTCGTACCCGAGCGCCTGGCTGAAGGGGATCTTCGAAGCGCGCCCCCTCTTCGCCGACGGCGTTGCCATGCCTCTCCGCCAGCTCTCGGCCGCGCTGTTCTTCGTCCCGGTCGCCATCGTCTTCTGGACGCGGCGCGCCCTCGCACGGTCCCGACCCGGTATCCACGTCGCGCTCGCCGTCTGGGGCGTGGTCACCCTCTTCCTGGCGATTTCGCAGCGAGTGAACGTGTATTACGCCGTTCCGCTTTGCGCGCTCGCGATGGTGGAAGCGGCGAGGCTCGTTGCGGCGAAGCTCCGGCGGCGAATGCTCGCGGGCTCGCGGCCGCCACGGATCCGCGTCGCGGCGCTCGTCGCGTTCGCTCTCGCTCTCCCGATGATCCCGGGAGTCGTCGAGGAGCTTCGGAGCGTTCACGTGGCCGGGTCGGACCTCTTCGCGACGCTCGGCTGGATGCGTCGCTCGCTCCCCCGAGCCGTCGACCCCTACGACGCGCGTCTCCTGGAACCGCCCCACCCGCCCGGCCTCGCGCGGGCGGAGTCGGTGCTCGCACCCTGGTCGCTCGGCCATCTCCTCCTCTACGAAGCGGAGCTTCCCGTTGTCGCGAACAACTTCGGGTACGGTTTCCTGGACTCGATCCGCTTCTTCCTTTCCGAATCCGAAGCGGATGCCCTCGAGATCGCACGCCGACACCGTGCCCGATGGATCCTCGCGACCGACCTCGTGCCGAGGATGAACGACTATGCCGGCTATATCGGAAAGGACCCGTTCCTTCAACCGAGCGCGACGGGAGCCACGCCGGTCGCCTCCTATTTCGCGACGATGCAATCTCGACTGTACGACTTCGACGGACGGGGCACCGAGCTTCCCGGCATCTCGGTGCCACCGCTCGCGTCCTTCCGACTCGTATTCGCGTCTCGAACAGCGATCCGGCGCGGCGGCCGATTGCTCGCGCGCTGGAAGGTCTTCGAAATCCTGGGTCCGCGGGAGCTCGTCCAGCGTCCTTACGGACGCGTCCCGTAGACTCTCCAGGCCCCGAAGGCCTGCTCTCGTTGGCGCGGAGTCGCCGCGGCGAGAACGACCCGGCGCAGCTCAACTCTCTTGGGATCAAGCCCCGAATAGGCGCCGTAAATGGCTGACCGCCAGAGCCGCGCGGTGTAGGACGGCTCAGGCGGACGCAGGCATAAGACGACCAACGGAACCACACCGAGAAACAAAATCGCAGGAGCCGGCGGAACCAGGGGCGCCGCGCTGCGAAGAGAGAGGAGAAGCGCCACCGCGGCCGCTGCAAGTGGAAGCAGGAGAGAAAAAGCCGCACCCATGCCCGCCGCCGTCCCGAGGTTGGGCGCAACCCAACCCCTTTCGAGAAACCAGGCAGAAGCCGTCGCGGCGGGCCAGCCGAGTTCCACCGGGAAATGCGGCCATGAGAGCGTCTCGACCAGATGGGTCGTGGCCGAGAAGACGGAGGCTGTCGCGAAAACGCCTCTCGAGAGAGGACTGCCCAGCGCCCACGGGATCGCGGCGGCGGGAAGGAAGAGAAGTGGAAGCAGGTAACGGCTGCCGAGCGCCCAACCCCCGTGCCAGTTGGGGTAGCCCGTGAGGAGAACGAACGAGACGATCGTGGCGGCGAGAGCGAAGATCCCGTCGGCACGCTCTCTGCGATCGCGGCACCAGCGCGCGAAGCCGACGCCGGCCCACAGAAAGAAGGGGGAGAACAGGAGGATTCCGCGAGCCGGGTGAAAGAAATACTTGAAAGCGATCTTCGCGCTGGGAAGCTCGAACCCGAAGAAGCTTCGACGGGCGAGCTCGGCGTACGCGGGGTAAGCTTCGCGCGCGTAGGACGGCACGAACGGAGACCCGAAACAGATCGCCTGATACAGCAGGAGCAGAGCGATCGGAAGAGCAGCTCCGAGGGCGAAAGAGAAAAAAAGCCCCGCTGTTCGGCGGCCGCGACCGGCAACCGTCGCCCGCACAGCGAGCGCGAGCGCGATCGGGGCGACCGTGTATTCCGAAAGGACCGCCCAGCCGGCGGCGAGACCCGCGATCGCTGTGGCGACGTGCCGCCGGTACTCCGAGGGCGTGGCTGATGTTTCCTGGAGCGCATCCCAGGCGAGGAAGAGGAGCGATGCAGTCCATGCGTGGCCGAAGAAAGAGCGGGCGTAGTAGAGGAAGGGCGTACCGAACGCGACGGCGAAAGTGACGAGCGCCGCCACGGGCCGCCACTCTCGCTTCAGAAGGAGCCGCCGCGCGAACCGAGCGAGAGCGAAGACGCTCAGGAGGGAGACCGTGAAGAGCCGCAGGAGGACGAAAACCGGCGATGTCGGCGACTCCGGCGGCGGGAAGGCGAGCCGCAACAGCCGGTAGATCGGGATCGCGGCGAGCGCCAGTCCGGGCGCCTTGTTCGAGTAGAAACGGCCCCCCGCGGCAGCCTTGTCCTCGTGGTCGCCGAGCGTCGCGATCTGTGAATCGATTGCGAACGAACCAGTCTCCACGAACGCAACGACCGTCTGAAAACGAGAGAGCTCGTTCGGATTGGAGAAAGGCGGAAAGAAGCCGGTGAACCAGGCGCAGAAGAACGCGAACGCGCCTACGACGAGTGCAGAGGCGCGCGAAGGCCCGTCCGGGCTTCGCCGAGACATCGAAGGATTGTAGCGGTCACCCCCGCGCGCCGTCGCAAGTTGCAAGCTTCTTTGAAACCTGCACCTGCAACCTGCAACTTAGAATCATCAGATGTCGCGCCGAGGCCGCGCTGTTCTCTCCGGCCTCGCGGTCGCCTTTCTCTTCTCCCTGCCGCTGCTCCCGGAGATCGCGGGCTCCCGCCGTCTCGTTTTTCGCGACGCCCACATGACCCATTGGCCCTGGCGGCGGGTTGCCATGGAGATGCTCGATTCAGGAAAAATTCCGTTCGTCAACGGGACGGCTTCCGGCGGGCAGCCGTTCCTCGCGAACCCGAACGCCGGGCTTCTCTATCCGACGCTTCTTCTGGAAAAGATCTTCCCGCCTGCGGCCGCCTTCAACCTGCATTACCTGCTTCACGTACTCTGGGCCTTCTTCGGCGCGCGCGCTCTCGCTTCGCGTTTCGGACTCTCCGCCGGGGCGGCATTTTTATCCGGGGTCGCCTTTGCATTCTCGGGGACGATGCTTTCCTACGGGTCGGCGTTCGCGAACGCGGGGCCGGCGGCCTCGTGGCTCCCCTGGTGCGCGGCGGCGACGATCGACATCGTCCGCGCCGACAGCACCAGGCGCCTCGTGGCTGCCGCGGCCGCGGGCGGTCTCGCGTTCGGCCTGCAGCTCCTCGCCGGCGAGCCGGCGATCTCGCTCCTGACCCTTCTCTTCGCTGGAGTAGTCGCGGTCGCGGGCTGGCTCGGCTCGCCGGGGGATCGCGGGTCGCGCGGTCTTCGAATCGCCGGCGGAGGTCTTCTGGCGGGTGCCCTCGCCGCCGGAGTCGCGGCACCGCTGCTGCTACCGCTCGCCGAGATCTTTCCGCTCACGTACCGCGGACAGCACCTCTATTCAGCGCGCGCGTTTGGGGCGTCGCCCTTCGCATTCTGGCGGACGATCGAGTGGCTCTTCCCGAGGTTCGGAGGGGACCCCGGCAATCTCGGCGAGGGATCCCACTGGCAGCACCGTCTCCACGAAGGGGAGCTCGTCTACATATGGTCCGTGACGTTCGGCGTACTTCCCCTGCTGGTCGTCCTGCTCGGCGCGGCGCGGCGCGACTTCTGGTCTTCGAAGACGCTTCTGCTCGCGGGTGTCGCGCTCGTGGCGCTTCTCTTCTCGTTCGGCTCCGCGCTTCCCATCTACCGGATTCTCTATTCGGTCGAATCCCTCCGTCGGCTGCGGTATCCCATCAAGTTCTATCTGCTGACGACGCTCTGCGTCGCGCTCCTGTCGGGATTCGGCATCGACGCGCTTCGGCAGCGGCGCGCCGGCCGAATCGAGGTGCTTCTCGTCGGTGTTGCGCTCGCGGTCTATGCAATCGGGTTTCTCGCTGCGGGCCCGGGCGGGCCGCTCGAGCGGCTCGTGCAGCGAGAGCTTGTGGGGCCCCCGTCATCGGCCGGCAGTCTCCTTCCCACGATCCGGCGGGTGTTTCGAGGAGACGCCTTGCTCGGAGGCGCCTCCGTGGCCCTGCTGGCGTTCTTGGCTTTGTCGCGACGACCCCGCCCGGGAAGCGCACATGCCCTCGGCTTCGCGACGCTCCTGCTCGCACTGCCGTGGGGGCTG
>DASXTN010000154.1:0-5591 GCA_036505435.1 Thermoanaerobaculia bacterium
TTCGAGACGCGATACGCGAAAGTCGGTGTCTACATCTGTTATGACCGGCACTTCCCGGAAGGCGCGCGGCTTCTCGGTCTGAACGGGGCGGAGATCGTTTTCAACCCGTCGGCGACCGTGAAGGGCCTCTCGCAGTACCTCTGGAAGCTCGAGCAACCGGCGCACGCCGTCGCGAACGGCTATTTCATGGCGTGTAGCAATCGCGTGGGCGTCGAGGCTCCCTGGAACCTGGGGCATTTCTACGGCTCGTCGTACTTCGTCGATCCCCGCGGCAACTTCCTCGCGGTGGGCTCGGAGGACAAAGACGAGCTCGTGACCGCCGAAATGGACCTCGACATGATCGAGGAAGTCCGGCGCGTGTGGCAGTTCTTCCGCGACCGCCGGCCGGAGACGTACCAGCCGATGGCGGAGATCACGACTTGAAGACACTCATCCGCGGCGGCACGGTCGTCACGGCTACCGACCTGTACCGCGGGGATGTCCTGATCGAAGACGAGAAGATCGCCGCGATCGGGAGCCCGAATGTGGGTTTGACCCCCTTCGGGGATCAGACCCCGGACCGCGTCATCGACGCCGCCGGCAAGTACGTCATCCCGGGGGGGATCGACGTCCACACGCACCTCGACATGCCGTTCGGCGGGACGACGTCCGCCGACGACTTCGAGTCGGGCACGACTGCGGCGGCGCATGGGGGCACGACCTCGGTCGTCGACTTCGCGATCCAGTATCGCGGGCAGACCCTCCGGCATGCGCTCGACACCTGGATGAAGAAGGCCGACGGGAAGGCGGCGATCGACTACGGCTTCCACATGATCGTCACCGACTTGAACGACGGAGTCGAGGACGAAATGGACAGCCTCGTCCGGGAGGGCGTGACGTCGTTCAAGCTTTTCATGGCTTATCCCGGCGTCTTCATGCTCGACGACGCCACCATCTTCAAAGCCCTCCTGCGCACCGGTCAGAACGGCGGGACGATCTGCATGCACGCGGAGAACGGCGGTGTCATCGACGTCCTCGTCAAGAAGGCGCTCGCCGAGGGAAAGACCGCGCCGAAGTACCACGCCTTGACCCGCCCCGCGCGCGCCGAGGGGGAGGCGACACATCGCGCGATCGCCCTCGCCGAGATGGCCGGCGTGCCGATCTACATCGTCCACCTCTCGGCCGCCGAAGCCCTCGAGATGGTGACCGAGGCGCGTGACCGCGGGCTGCCGGCCTATGCCGAGACCTGCCCGCAGTATCTGTTTCTTTCTTACGACAACTACGAGGAGCCCGGTTTCGAAGGCGCGAAATACGTCATGAGCCCGCCCCTGCGCCCAAAAGAGACGCAGAACAAGCTGTGGCGCGGGCTCGCGTTCAACGACCTTCAGGCGGTCTCGACCGACCACTGCCCGTTCTGCATGAAGGAGCAGAAGGAGCTCGGCCGCGCCGACTTCTCGAAGATCCCCAACGGCGCTCCGGGCATCGAGACGCGCATGAGTCTCGTCTTCGACGGGGGCGTCAAGACCGGCAAGATCTCCCTGAACCGGTTCGTCGAGCTGACGTCGACTTCGCCGGCGAAAATCTTTGGTCTTTTCCCCCGGAAGGGAACAGTCGCGCCGGGGTCGGACGCGGATCTCGTCGTCTTCGACCCGAACAAGAAGCAGACACTGTCAGCGAAGACGCACCACATGCAGGTCGATTACAACCCTTATGAGGGAAGAGAAGTGACCGGGGTCGCCGACTCCGTTCTTTCGCGCGGCCGCGTGATCGTCGAGAACGGAAAGTTCACGGGGAAAGCCGGAGCGGGATCGTTCTTGAAGAGGAGTCCGAGGTCATGAGCACAACTGCCCGGGAAACCCGCCCTGCTTCCGACCTCACGAAGTCCGTCCGGGAAAAGCACAAGCAGTACCTCTTCCCGGCGACGATCCAGTATTACCAGGAGCCCATCGTCGTTACGGAGGCGAAAGGGCTTCGCGTCCGTGATGCGGACGGCAATGACTATCTCGACTTCTTCGGCGGGATCCTGACGGTCTCCGTCGGCCATGCGAACGAGAAGGTCAATGCCGCGATCAAGGCGCAGGTGGACCGCCTCTCCCACATCTCCACGCTCTATCCGACACTTCCGATCGTGGAGTTGGCGGAGCGTCTCGCCCGCATCACGCCGGGAAAGCTCTCGCAGACCTACTTCACCGCGTCCGGGACCGAAGCCGACGAGACTGCGGTCATGATGGCGGAGCTTTTCACCGGACGGTCCGAGGTCGTCGCGCTGCGCCACGGTTACTCGGGCCGCTCGATGCTCGCCCAGTCGCTCACCGCGCACTCGACCTGGCGCGCTCTTCCGACGAAGATCGCCGGGATCAAGCACGCGCCGACGCCGTATTGCTACCGATGCCCGATGCACCTGACCTACCCCTCCTGCGGAATTGCGTGCGCGAAGGACATCGAAGACCTGATCCGCACCACGACCACGGGCCGCGTCGCGGCGTTCCTCGCCGAGCCGATCCAGGGCGTGGGCGGCTTCATCACGCCGCCGCCGGAGTACTTCGAGGTCGCCGTCGGGATCGTCCGCAAGTACGGCGGCGTCTTCATCTGCGACGAGGTCCAGACCGGCTTCGGCCGCACGGGGACGACCATGTGGGGCATCGAGCACTGGGGCGTCGAACCGGAAATCATGACGATGGCGAAAGGCATCGCGAACGGACTACCTCTCGGCGTCACGGTCTGCACGCCGGAAATCGCGGCGTCGTTGAAGGCTCTGACGATCTCGACATTCGGCGGAAACCCGGTCTCGTGCGCGGCCGCGAACGCGACGATCGAATTCATCGAGGAGCAGAAGCTGCCGACCAATGCCGAGGCCATGGGCCGCTTGCTGCGCGAGGGACTCGAGGAGCTCAAACGCCGCTTCCCAAAGAATGTCGGGGACGTTCGAGGCCTCGGCCTGATGCAGGCGATCGAGCTCGTCGTCGACGAGACCGCGGGCGACCGAACGCCCGCGAAGGACCTGACCAGTCGAGTCTTCGAGGAAGCGAAGAAGAGAGGGCTTCTCATCGGCAAGGGTGGGCTGGAAGGCAACGCTTTCCGCATCTCTCCGCCGATGACGGTGACCGCCTCCGAGGTTGCCGAAGCCATTGCGATATTGCGCCAATCACTCGAATCAGCCGGAGCCAGCTGATCGCTGATCGCTAGGAGTTGCCATGACCGCCGACCTTTCCGTCGTTTTCACCGGCTTGAAGTTCGAAAACCCGTTCCTGCTCTCCTCGGCGCCGCCGACGGAGTCCGAATCGAACATCCTGCGCGCCTTCGAGGCGGGCTGGGCGGGGGTCGTCACGAAGACGATCGGGGTTCACCCGGTCGTCAACGTCAAGGGTCCGAAGACCAACTTCATGCGCACCGACCCCGCGACCGGTTTGATCTCGATGAAGAAGCGCGCGGGCGCTGCGCTCCATTCGTCGTGGAACTGGGAGCTTATCTCGGACAAGCCGCTCGACTGGTGGATCGGCCGGCTCGCGCGGATCAAGAAAGCGCATCCGACGAAGGTCCTCATTGCTTCGATCATGGCGGGATCCGGCTCGGACGAGGAGCTCCGCCATTGGCAGACGCTCGCGAAGGCCTGCCAGGAAGATGGCGCCGACGCCCTGGAGTTGAACCTCTCCTGTCCGCACATGGACCGGCCCGACATGGGCTCGAACATCGGGAAGGACGAGGAGCTCATCTCCGTCGTGGCACAGGTCGTCAAGGAAGTCGCGACCGTTCCCGTCTGGGCGAAGCTCACCCCATCGACGACTGACATCGTGCTCGAAGCGCGCGGCGCGTTCCTGGGAGGCGCCGACGCGATCTCCTCCTCGAACACGTTCACGTCGCTTCCCGTCATCGATCCGCAGACGCTCGAGTTCGAGATGAACGTCGAAGGGTACGTCTCGACCGGCGGTCTCGGCGGCCCTGCGATTCTGCCGCTCTCTCTCGCGAAGATGTCGCAGATGACCGGCGCGTTCCCGGACAAGGAATTCTCGGGGATCGGCGGCATCGCCGAGTTCGCCCACGCTCTCAACTACTTCCTCCTCGGGTGCGGGACCGTCCAGGTCTGCACCGCCGCGATGCTCGACCACGCGGTCGGACCGAACGTGATCAAGAACCTCACTGCCGGCATGGAAGAGTTTTTCGAGAAAAACGCGCACCGCGGTTGGACGAAGCTCGACGATTTCCGCGGCCTGCGGCGCGACCGCATCGTGCCGCACTCGCAGATCAAGCGGCCCGAGGACTCCGGTTACCACGGCGGGTATGAGACGGAGGCGCCGCCTCCTCCGGCCGCTGCCGCGCACGCGAAGGGGACGAAGTGAAACGGAGGACTTCTTTTCTTTTCGCTCTCGTCGCTCTCGTCGCGCTCGGCGTGGCCCAGCCTGCGCCGAAGAAAGTCGTGGTCCGCGCGCCGAAGCAATACACGATCGAGCAGTTCTACGCGACCACTTCGATCTCCGGCGCGTCCTTCTCGTCCGACGAGAAACGCATTCTTTTTTCGTCTAACGCGAGCGGCATCTTCAACGTCTACTCGATCTCCACCGCGGGCGGCTCGGCGACGCCGGTCACGTCTTCGACCACGAACTCGACCTTCGCGATCTCCTACTTTCCGAACGACGAACGGATCCTCTACACCCACGACCAGGGCGGCAACGAGCTAAACCACCTCTACGTCCGAGAGACCGACGGCCAGGAGCGCAACTTGACCCCCGGCGAGAAGCTCAAGGCGGTGTTCGATGGCTGGACCGGCGATCGGACGGCGTTCTGGGTCGAGACCAACGAGCGCGATGCGCGTTATTTCGACCTCTATCGCTACGATGCGAAGAGATACCAGCGGGTGCTCGTCTACAAGAACGACGGCGGTTACGACATCTCCGCGATCTCGCCGGAAGGGAAGTGGGTCGCGCTCGGGAAACCGAAGGGAACGTCCGACAGCGACATCTACCTCTGGAGCGCCGCGACGAACGAGGCGAAGAACATCACGCCCCACGAGGGCTTGGCCAAGAACTCCGCGCAGGACTTCGATCCCGCGACCGGAGCGCTCTACTACACGACCAACCAGGATGCCGAGTTCGCGCGAGTGCGGCGCTACGACGTTGGGAGCGGTAAGAGCGAGGACGTCGAAAAGGCCGACTGGGACGTGCTCTTCACCACGTTTTCGAAGAACGGTCGATATCGCGTGACCGGAATCAACGAGGACGGCCGAACGGTCATGCGCCTGTGGGACGCCCGGGCCGGACGAGCGGTTCCGATGCCGAAGCTTCCGGATGGAGAGATCACATCGGTCAGGATCGCCGACAGCGAGTCGCGGCTGGCGTTTTACGTCAACGGGGATCGCTCACCGAACAACCTGTACGTCTACGAGCTCGGCGGGAAAGCGCCGGTCCGCCTCACCAGCTCGCTCTCGAAAGAGATCGATCCCGCAGACCTCGTCGACTCCGAGGTAGTGCGCTTCAAGTCGTTCGACGGGACGGTCATCCCCTCCATCTTCTACACGCCGCACCAGGCGACGGCTCAGAACCGAGTCCCCGCGCTCGTGTGGGTACACGGCGGGCCGGGCGGGCAGACACGCAAGGGCTACAGCGCGACGATCCAGT
>DASXTN010000155.1:0-2111 GCA_036505435.1 Thermoanaerobaculia bacterium
CCGCGTTTCCTTCGAGATCGTTCAGAAGGCCCTCGCCGCGGGCATTCCCATCGTCGCCGCGGTCTCCGCGCCTTCCTCGCTGGCGATCGATCTCGCGACCGAGTCGGGGATCACGCTCGTCGGATTCCTTCGTGACTCCACTTTCAACGTGTATTCCGGGGCGGAGCGCCTCGGCCGGAGCGGGATCGCTCGATGAGCGAGGGAACGATCCAGCCGAGCAGGATGCCCGCGAAAACGAGGAGAGCGATCGCGATCACGAACGCGATGCCGAGGGCGAGACAGGAGAGGAAGGTCATGGAAAGAGATCCGGATGAGGACCCGAGACTGTCGAGTGGGAGAGCCGTGGCAGCGGCATTTCTTCTCTTCGGTCTGATCCTGATCGCTGTCTTCCTGTTCTTCGTGGTTCTGATTCAACGCGTCTGCTGAACAGCTTACGGCTCACGGTTTACGGCTTACGGCTCACGAATATAATCGCCCGCCATGAAAACCTTCTCCGCCCCCCTCCTGCGCAACGTCGCAGTCGTGGGCCACAACACTGTCGGAAAGACCACCCTTATCGCAGCAATGCTGTACGCGGCGGGAGCAACCACCCGGCCCGGCCGGATCGAGGAAGGCACCTGCCCGACCGATTTCGACGGCGAGGAAATCGAACGTCATATCTCGATCAATCTGTCGTGCGCGCACGCCGTCTACCGCGACGTCCGAGTGAACTTCCTCGACGCCCCGGGGTATGGGATCTTCTCTCCCGAGGCGCATGCGGCGGTCGCCGCCGCCGATTCGGTCGTGATCGTGCTCGATGCGGTCTCCGGCGTCGAGGTTCAGACCGACAAAGTCTGGAAATTCGGCGCCGAATTCGGTCGCCCGGTGATCTTCGTCGTCAACCGAATGGATCGAGAGCGGGCCTCGTTCGAACGATCCCTCGATTCACTCCGCAAGAAGTACGGGCGCGGGGTGGTGCCGCTCCAGATTCCGATCGGCGAAGAGAAGTCCTTCCGGGGGACCGTGGACCTCGTCCGCATGGAGGGGCACCTCCAGGAGAACGGGCAGCGCAAAGATGGACCCATTCCCGACGAGCTCACCGGGCGCGCCCGGGAGGAGCACGAAAAACTGGTCGAGATGGTCGCTGAGGGCGACGACAGCCTCATGGAAAGATTCTTCGCGCAGGGCACGCTCGAGGAGTCCGATATGCTGCCCGGGCTGCAGCATGAGATTGCCGCGCGGAAGATTTTTCCGGTCTTCTGCGCGTCCTCTTCCCTCGGTATCGGGGCTCGCCGCATCCTCGACGCCTGCGTGGATCTCCTTCCCTCGCCCGAGGGGAGCAAAGTCGAGGGAGTCGGGAAAGACGGCAAGCCCGTCGAGGTCGTCTGCGACGAAAAGGCCCACGCCGTCGCGCAGGTGTTCAAGACCGTGTCGGACCCGTTCGCCGGCCGGATTTCCTACATGCGCGTGCGCGCGGGTCACTTCCAGTCCGATGGCACGTACTGGAACGCGACGAAGAGCGTCCCCGAACGATTCTCGGGACTCTTCCTTCCGCAGGGCAAGGAGCATGTCAACGTTCCCGAAGCGCGCGCCGGGGACATCGTCGCCGTCGCCAAGCTGAAAGAGACCGAGACAGGCGATTCCTTGACGACGAAGGACCATCCGGTCGTCCTGCCGAGCCTCGTCGTTCCCGAGCCCGCGATCGCATACGCGATCGAGCCGAAGGCGAAAGGGGACGAGGACAAGATCTCGACCGCTCTCCACAAGCTGATCGAGGAGGACCGATCGCTGCGGTTCCAGAGAGACGAGGAGACGAAAGAGTTCCACCTCGCCGGAGCCTCGCAACTCCACGTCGAAATCGCGGTCGCGCGATTGAAAAAGCGATACGGAGTCGAAGTCATCCTCCATCCGCCGAAGGTCCCCTATCGCGAGACGATCACGCGCCGCGCGGAGGCGCACGGGCGCCACAAAAAGCAGACCGGCGGCCACGGACAGTTCGCGGACTGCAAGATCAAGGTCGAGCCGCTCCCGCGCGGAGCCGACTTCGAGTTCGTCGACGAGATCTACGGGGGCTCCATTCCCCGCAACTACATCCCGGCGGTCGAAAAAGGGATCCAGGACGCGCGGAAGAA
>DASXTN010000156.1:0-2183 GCA_036505435.1 Thermoanaerobaculia bacterium
CCGCTCGACCTCGGCGAGATACGACGCCGCCTTCGCGTACTCGCCGCGAAGGTTGGCGACGGTCGCCGCGAGCGAAAGGAGCTTCGCCAGCGCCTCGCTTTTTTCGACCGAGCGAGCAGCCTCGAGGCCGCGCTCCGCCCATCGGCGGGTTTCCTCGGTGCGCCGCCCCTGCCAGGCTGTTTCCGCGGCGAAGAGAATGCCGGCGACGGCCTTCTCCGGCTGGCGCTCCCGCTCGAAGATTCGAACCGCGGTCTCCGCGTCCCGCAGTGCTGCGTCCGCGTTTCCGGAGATCCGGTGCGCTTCTGCCAGCAGGAGGCGTGCATCGCCCTCAAGCGAGCGGTCGCCGGTCCACTCCTCGTCCTCCAGGTACTCGAGGGCGGTCTTCGCGGCCCGGCTCCCGTCGTCCGCGCTGAACGCGTCGAGCGATTTGCGCGCGAGCTTCAGACCGTATTCGACCGTCTTCTCGGGGTTATCCGCCTGCGAGAAGTGGTGGAGGAGGTCGGGATAGATGCGCTCGAGCCGGCCCGCGTACCGCCGCTCGATCAGCTCGGCATACTTGCGGTGGAGCGACCGGCGCTTCCGGCGCGAGAGCGATCCATAGAGAACGTCTCGAACGATTCCGCTCGAGAAGGCGAGGCGATCGCCGCGTGATTCCCGCTCCTCCTCGAATACGCCTTCTCGAATCAGCCGGTCGATCGAGTCCTCGACTTTTGCCGCGCCTTCCGCGAGCACTTCCAGATCGGCGAACTCGAAGCTCCGTCCGAGCACCGACGCGATCGAAAGAAGATCGCGCAGGTCCTCCGGGAGCCGCTCGATCCTCTTCTCGACCGCCTGCTGGATCGTTGCGGGCAGCGCGTCGGAGGAGATTCCGGTGCCCTGGGAGAAGCTCCACTCCCCGGTGTCGTCCCGGGCGATTCCGCCGGAATCGATGAGCGACCGCAGCAGCTCTTTCGTGAAGAACGGGTTGCCTTCCGTCGCCTCGTGAACCCTTCTTGCGAGCTCGCCGGAGAGATTGGGCGTGCCGACGACCGACTCGACGAGCGCGCGATGCTCGGTCGGAGAGAGCGGGCCGAGCGTGATCGAGACGAAGCGCGGATCATCCGCGAACGAGTCCAGCATCCGCGCGAGCGGGTGACGCTTGTCGACCTCCGTCTGCCGGTAGCTCCCGACGAAGAAGGTCGCGGTCGGCCCGAGGCGGCGCACGATGTACTGGAGCGCCTCGATCGAGACCTCCGCGGCGTGCAGGTTCTCCAGGATGAGGACCAGCGGTTTGCCCGCCGCCATGCGGGTCAGCGTTCGCGCGAGCAACTCGAAGATCTGGATCCGGTCTTCCGCCTTCCGCTCTCCTGCGGCAGAAGCGACCCGGGAGTCTCCGCTGGCGGCGGAGCGCAGCTCGCTGACCTCGGTCAAGAGGGGGAAAAGAGAGAGGAGATCCGGGGCGAGGTCAGAGAAGTCCGGCCTGTCGCCCCCGGAGCTGCCCGTGTGAGGGGACCGGAAGTAGTCCTGAATGAGCTCGCAGAACCCCTGATAGGAAAAGGCCTGGTCCTGCTCGACGAACCGGCCGTAGAGGACCCGGATCCTCCGCATCGAGGCGAGCTTCTTCAGCTCTTCCAAGAGACGGGTCTTGCCGATCCCGGGCTCTCCCGCCACGACGGCGAACTGGCAGTCGCCGGCGATCGCGGAGTTCAGGCGCCGTTGGAGCTCGGCGAACTCCCTCTCGCGGCCGACGAAAGCGGACGCGGACGGCCGCTGCAGGCTGCGGCTCGCGGTCATCACGACCGACATCGCGAACTCGTCGCTGTGCAGGCTCGAGCGGTGGCGCCGGAGCGCGTCCGCGACCTGCGATGCCTTCTGGGGGCGCCGCGCGGGATCTTTCTCGAGGCACTGGAGGATGATGCCCTCCAGCTCCTCGCGGATCTCGGCGCCGATCGCTCGCGGCGGCTGTGGGATCTCGTGCACGATTCGGTAGAGCACCGACTGCACCTCACCGGTGAAAGGCGGCTCACCAGTCAGGCACTCGTACATGACGGTGCCCAGCGAATAGATGTCCGACCGTCCGTCGAAAGCGTGAGCGGTGACCTGCTCGGGAGAGAGGTACGTGACGGTCCCGACGAGGGTGCCCGTCTTGGTGAGACGGTTTTCCGTCGTCGCGTGCGCGAGGCCGAAGTCCATGACGCGGATCC
>DASXTN010000157.1:0-6253 GCA_036505435.1 Thermoanaerobaculia bacterium
GATCGAGTCGACTGTTTCAACGGCGGCGGCCTCTTCGACGGCCACCGCTGCATCGATGAACCGAACGGCTGCGAGCAACGGGACCTGCCGGAGTTCGCATTGACCGGCAACACGACCTCTTGCCCGGATCCCGGCCCGGCAGGTAGCAGCGACGAGTGCAAGGCGGCACGGAAGACGTCGTGCACGATCCTTCCGCCCGGCCAGGCGGCGTGCGCGAGGCAATAGCCGAACGGGGACTCGGGTGCTGCGAGCCTCGGAGATAGAATCCAGCCTCGGAGCCAAAGGAGGTCTGATGCCGGATTCCAGACGAAAAGTTGCCGACTGCCGCCGTTTCCCGAGCGATCGCGAATGCTCGTTGACCATTTCGGGAACCGAAGACGAAGTCGTGGAAGCCGCGACGCAGCACGCTGTCGCGAGTCACGGTCACGAGGACACTCCCGAGCTGCGCGAGCAGCTCCGGGGGATGCTCGAGGATGAGCCGGCGCGAGCCTAACGACTAGGGCGACGGAGTCGGAGTCGGCGGCACCCGCGTGATCGTGGATAGGACGACTCGACCCCGTCCGGTTGGAACCGGCACCGGGATGCGATAAATCCCGACGCGCGCCTTCAACCGGAGCTCGCGCCTCCACTTCTCGATCTCTTCGCCGAAGGCGCGCTCCTGCGCCCGCTTGCGCATCTCTTCGACGACCGCCTCGAATGCCGGGACGGCTAGACCCGCGGCGCGCCGCTCCGCGACGTAGATCTTCTCGTACTCCTCCCGTGCCTTCGCTTCGTCGGCGAGCGCGACCGGCGTGAACCGCTCGCGCAGATATCGTGCGATCAAGAGCTGCCGCTCGAGAGACGACCGGACCTCCTCGCGCGTCAGGCCGGCCCGCGCGAATTCGGCCTCGGGATTTTTTCCTTCGGACGTGAGCCGCTCCGAGAGCTTTTGCATCGCTCCCGCGATCTCCCCCGCGTCGGGAGGCGCGGGGCCGAAGCGCTGGGCGTCCTCGTACTCGAGATGCTGGTCGACGAGAGCGTCGAGCACCCTCGCGCGGAACGCCTCGCGCGACTCCCCGGTTTCCGGCTGGAGTCCCGAGACGACCATGGCTTTGCGCACCTCGCTCTCCGGGATGGCGACGTCGTTGACGGTCGCCGCGATCCGGTCCACGACGTCGGCGCCCGACAGACCGGCCGCGGCCACGAGGAGGACCGAAGCGAGAACGCCCCTCACGCCGGCATGATACCGGCGCGTCCGACCGAAGTGATCGGCGCCCAGGCGCATCTCCGCGCCACAAACCGTACTATTTGCGGACGGATGGCGAAATCGGAGAAACGGGGGCGGCTCGTCGTCGTCGGTACCCCGATCGGGAACCTCGACGACCTCTCGCCTCGCGCGGTGCGCGCTCTGGCGGAGGCCGACGCGATCTTCTGCGAGGACACCCGTGTTACCGCCAAGCTCGCTTCCCGGTTGAACCTCAGGGCGCCGCGCATTTCCTGCCCGGGTCCGCGCGAACGCTCGCGCGTCAGTGATCTTCTGGCGAGACTCGGTCGCGGCGAAACGGTTGCGCTCGTTTCCGACGCCGGTATGCCCGCGCTCTCCGATCCCGGCGAGCATCTCGTGGAGGCGGCGGCGAACGCGAGATTTACCGTCGAGGTCGTGCCCGGCCCGTCCGCTCCCGCGGCGGCGCTCGCCGTATCGGGGCTTCCGGCCGTTCCTCACTTCTTCGCCGGATTTCTACCCGCACGAGCGGGAGAGCGCCTTCGCGCGCTCGAAGGCATGCGCGATCGCGTGGAGACGCTCGTCTGGTTCGAGTCCCCTCACCGGTTGGTCCAATCGCTCGAGGACGCGGCCCGGATCCTGGGAACCCGGCGCGCGTGCGCGGCGCGAGAGCTAACCAAGCTCCATGAGGAGGCGGTCCGCGGCACGCTCCCGGAGCTCGCGGAGATCTTCCGCTCCCGTGGCGCGGGGCGCGGTGAGATCACAGTCGTCGTGGAAGGAGATCGGGAAGGCACGCGCGGTCGCGCGGAGCGGTCCGGCTCGCTCGAAGAAGAGATCCGTCGCGCGCTGTCGCGCGGCGAGTCCAAGCGCGAGCTCGCCCGGAACCTTTCGCGCATGAGTGGCCGTCCCGCCCGCGAGATCTACTCGCGGGCCGTGGCGATCGAGGCGGAGAGCCGATGACCGGGGCCGCGGTCCGGGTCGCCGGCCTGACGAAGGTGTTCCGGACGTACCGGCGGGAGGAGGGGCTGGCGGCCGCTTTGAAGTCGCTGGTGCGCAGGGTTCCGACCGAGATCGCTGCCGTCGCCGATGTGACGTTCTCGATCGAGCCGGGCGAGATGGTCGGCTACATCGGCGCGAACGGCGCCGGCAAGTCGACGACGATCAAGATGCTCACGGGCATTCTCACCCCCACGTCCGGCGAAGTCGTCTGCAATGGCTTCGTCCCGTACCGCGACCGCACGCGCTACGTCGCGACGATTGGGGTCGTGTTCGGTCAGCGCACGCAGCTGTGGTGGGACATCGCGGTGGTCGAGTCGTTCAAGCTTCTGAAGGAGATCTACGGCGTCTCGGATGCCGACTACCGCGAGCGGATGGCGCTCTTCGATCGCGTTCTGGGAATCGAGGCCTATCTACAGCAGCCGGTGCGCAAGCTCTCGTTGGGCGAACGCATGCGCTGCGATCTCGCCGCATCGCTCCTCCACCGTCCGCCGCTGCTCTTCTTGGACGAGCCGACGATCGGGTTGGACATCGTCGCGAAGGCGAACGTGCGTGAGTTCCTCCAGGAGATCAACCGCTCCGAGGCGACGACCGTGCTGCTGACCACGCACGATCTCTCCGACATCGAGACCCTCTGCCGGCGCGTCATCGTGATCGATCACGGACGCCTCTTGTTCGACGGGCCTCTCCAGTCGCTGCGCGACCGCATCCTGCCGGTCACCTCGGTCGTCTTCGACGTGAAGCGGACACCGGATTTGAGTGCTCTTTCTCTCAACGGACTTCCAGTGCGGGAAATTGGCTCCCACCGATACGCCGTCGACATCGACCGGCGCTCGATCTCGCCCGCTTCCGCGGTCAAGGAGATCGTCAATCGGTTCGACGTGGCGGACCTCTCGATCGAGGAGCCGCAGATCGAGGAAGTCGTCAAGCGGATCTACCGCGAAGGGATCGCGTAGGGAGGTTTCTGCTCCGCGGCGTGATGATCCTCAGAAAGCCACCGTGGAAGGACCCGACGCCCGCCCCACGCGTTGCATCAGCGCCGCGAAGTCCCCGAGCGTCAGCGACTGAGCTCCGTCGCTCAGCGCTTTCTCGGGCTCCGGGTGGATCTCAACCATGATGCCGTGGGCTCCACAGGCGAGCGCGGCTTCGGCGAGCGGCGTGACCCAGCGAGCCACCCCGCACGCATGGGACGGATCGACGATGATCGGGAGGTGGGTGCGCTCCCGAAGCACGGGGACGGCCGAGAGATCGAGCGTGTTGCGCGTCGCCGTCTCGAAAGTGCGGATTCCGCGCTCGCACAGGATGACCTGCTGATTACCCTGCGCCAGGATGTACTCCGCGGCCGCCAGGAACTCCTCGAGCGAGGTCATCATGCCGCGCTTCAAGAGCACCGGTCGGTCGACTGTTCCCACTTCCTTCAGGAGGGAGAAATTCTGCGCGTTGCGAGCGCCGATCTGCAGGATGTCCGCGACCCGCGCCACCCGAGCCACGTCCGCTGGGTTCAAGACTTCGGTGATGATCGGCAATCCATACTGACGTCCGGCCGCAGACAGATAGTCCAACCCCTCGTAGCCCAGCCCTTGAAAGCTGTAGGGCGAGGTGCGGGGCTTGAAGCATCCGCCGCGCAGCACGTCGCCCCCCGACTCACGGACGACGCGGGCGCATTCGAGGATCTGCCCGCTCGACTCGACGGAGCAGGGGCCCGCGATCACGATGTAGTCGCTGCCTCCGATCAGGACGCCGCCTGTCTGGATGACGGTGTCTTCGGGCTTGACGGCGCGGCTCGCCAGCCGGTACGGCTTCTTCCCGACCGTCTCGGGAGCCGGCAGAGGCGCGGCAGGCGCGGTCTTCCGGGCCGACGCGCGCCGCGGCGAGGAAGGTTTCGCCTCCGGAGTGGTCCGCGCCGGATAGGACCCGAGGCACTTCAAGAAACTCGCCTCGCGTGTGATCTCCTCGACGGCGTCCCGGACGCCGGGGTTCGCAATGTTGCCTTCGAAATCGACGTAGAAGAGGTAGTCGAAGGGCACGGAAGGCCGCGGCCGCGACTCGAGCTTCGTCATGTTGAGCCCGTGTGCCTGCAGGACGTTCAAGCAGCGGACCAGCGCTCCCGGCTCGTGCCGCGTGGCAAAGACGAGGGAAGTCTTGCAGGGAATCCGCTCGTCGTAAGCGATCCGCTCGCGGCTGACGATGACGAAACGCGTGTAGTTGTCGCGCCGGTTGCCGATGTCACGCCGCAGCAGCTTGAGCCCAAGGAGACGCCCCGCTTCTTCGCTGGCTATCGCGGCCTGCGACAGGTCTTCGTCTTCTTTGACCTTTCGGACGGCCATGGCCGTGTCGAGGAAGCTCTCTGCCGTGCAGTGCGTCAGGATCGCCAGGAAGTCACTGCACTGAGCCAGTGCCTGAGGGTGCGAGTAGATTCTGCGGATGCGCGACAACGGGACCTCGTCCAGTGCAAAGAGGCAATGTTCCACGGCCAATACCTCCTCGCCGACGATCGAGAGCTCCATCTGGCTCAAGAGGTCGTAGGACTCGTTGATGCTGCCGGCGGTCGTGTTCTCGATCGGCAGGACCGCGCATGCGACCGCACGGTCCTCCACAGCCTCGAGAAGCTCGCGAAAGGTCGAGTAGCCGCGAAACAGGATCCGGTCGCCCTCGGACGCGAAATACTTCCGTCCCACGAGGTGGCTGTATGCTCCTTCGGATCCCTGGAAGCCCACGACGCGGAGCTCGCCGCCGGCGAGCGCGGGGTTCTGCTCATGGACGAGTGCTTCACGCTGGATCCGAATCGAATACTCGAGGATCTCGCGGAACACCTGAGTGACGAAGTAGCCATCCAGACCGAGCTCCCGGCCCTCTTCGACGACCGCCGCGAGCAGTTCCTCTTCGCGCGCGGGGTCGCGAAGGAAAGAGCCGGACTCGCGCTTCAGCCTGCCGATCTCCGTAATCACTTGCCTCCGTTCCGCGAGATCGCCGACGATCCGGCGATCGACCGCGTTCAGCTGCTCGCGAAGTTGCTGCAATGCTTCCATCGCTCACCTCTTCTGCCACGCCTCCCGGCCGAAAAGAAAAACCCCGGCTCGCCGTCGGGCGAATCGGGGTGGGATCTGCCGGTGCTTGACGGGTTCGGATTAACCCATGACCTCGCCGGCCCACGCGCGATGCGCGACGGCCTGTCTGTCCGTGCGCGAAAATCGGCGGGCGGGCACCCGGGGGGTCATGATAGCCACCCTTATAACGTAGTTCCGCCGCGCGATGCAAACCGGGGGCGGCGTTCGAGCTCACTGGAACCGATCCTGCCCGGAGAGACCGGCCGATGACAGCGACCGCGATGCGTCCCGCGCTCTCCTTCGTCCGCATCGGCTTCCTGAACATGCTCGCCTACCGCGCGCGTTACTACGTGGGCGTGCTGACCTATCTCTTCAATGTCGCCGTGTACTACTTCATCTGGCGGGCGGTCTTCCGGAACTCGTCTCAGACGGTCGTGGGGCTGACGCTCACAGAGATGATCACGTACGTCGCGGTCGGCTGGACGATCCGGTCGTTCTACTTCAACGAAATCGACCGCGACATCGCCGCCCAGGTCCAGGAAGGTCGGCTCGCGATGAACCTGATTCGGCCCGTGAACTTTCAGACGGTGATGGTGTTCGACGCCGCCGGCCAGTCCGCGTTCCGCGCCGTGCTCTTTACGTTGCCGATCGGGCTGGTCGTCGCGTTGCTTTTCCGTGTACGGCCGCCAGCCTCGGCTCCGGCGGGCGCGCTTTTCCTGCTGTCGGCCGCGCTCTCATTTTTCCTCGTCGCCGGTCTGAACTTCCTCGTCGGGTTGATCGCGATCCGCACGAAGTCGATCTTGGGGATCCTGCGCGCGAAATATCTCGTGCTCGAGCTCCTGTCCGGACTCCTGATCCCCACGACCCTCTTCCCGGAGCCGCTCAAGTCGATCCTGCTCGCTTCGCCCTTTCCACACATCAACTTCACCCCGGCCACCCTGTACCTCGGCAAGGCGACGGGAAGCGGCGCAGCGCGACTTCTCCTCGCGCAGGCGGGATGGACGGCCGC